>JABFXK010000222.1 GCA_013361785.1 Sphingomonas sp. | reverse complement strand
GGCGTTCTGCGCCGGCGCGGGAGCAGTCTGCTGCGGCGGCGCCTGCGCCGGCTGACCGATCGGCGCGGTCGCGTTGGCGAGCGAGGAATCGAGCTTGGTCGGCTGGCGCGTCGAGCCGGCGATCGCCGCCAAGACGATGGAAAGAACGATGAACAGACCGCCGAGAACGGCGGTCGAGCGAGTGAGGAAATCCGCGGCGCCCCGCGCGGTCATGAAACCCGACGAGCTTCCGCCAACCCCGAGGCCGCCGCCTTCGGAGCGCTGCATCAGGATGACGCTGATCAGCGTGACGGCGATAAGCGTTTGGACGATCAGCAGGAATGCGAACATGACGGGCCTTCTTGATGGAGTGAGCGCGATCTAGGCGATGGTGAGCGGCGCTTCAACCGGCGTTCGCGGCAGCCTCGACGATCGGCATGAAGTCCGCCGCTTTAAGGCTAGCGCCGCCGACGAGCGCACCGTCGACATCCGCAACGGCGAAGATCTCGCCTGCGTTCGACGGCTTTACCGACCCGCCATAAAGGATCCGCACGCGCTCCCCTTCCCCGCCGTAGCGCTGCTTCAAACGCTCGCGGATCGCGCCGTGCATCTCGGCGATCTCGTCCGTTGTCGGAGTCTTGCCGCTGCCGATCGCCCAGATCGGCTCATAGGCGATCGCGAGCTCCGCCTCCTCGGTTGGCGCCTGAGGGATGGAGGCGTCGAGCTGGGCGAGAACCGTTTCGACGGCGTCGCCGCGCTCGCGGACTGCGAGGCTTTCGCCGATGCACAGGATCACGTTCAGTCCGCACTGAAGGGCGGCATGGGCCTTGGCCTGGACCTCGGCATTGCTTTCCCGCTGGGAATCGCGCCGCTCCGAATGGCCGACGATGGTCAGCACGGCGCCGGCGTCGAGCAGCATCCCGGCCGAGGTGCAGCCGGTGTGCGCGCCGCGCTCCGCGTGGTGCACGTCCTGTCCGCCGATCGGAAATTCGGGAACGGCGCGCACCGCTCGCTCGATCAGCACAGCGGGGACGCAGAGCGCCACGTCGACCTGCGGATATCCCCGCGCCGCCGACGCGATTTGCTCGATCTCGGCGAGGTCGCTCGAAATCCCGTGCATCTTCCAATTGCCAGCGACCAGCTTGCGTAACCGCATTCAGCATTTCCCCTTCGCGGCCGCCTGCTAGCGGCGCGTCTTGATGCGCGCCAGTCCCGACCCTAAAGCGGCGCTCATCTTCAAACTCGCACCGGGATCCGATGCTCTCCTTCTTCCGCCGCGTAAGCAATTCCAAGATCGGCACCTGGATCATGGCGATCGTGGTGCTTGCCATCATGGCCGGCTTCGCCCTCGGCAATCTTTCCAACTTCGGCTCCGGCACCATGGGCTTCGGAATGGGCGCCAACACCTTGGCGAAGGTCGGAGGCGAGCAGGTCACCGATCAGGACATGGCCGAGGCGATGCAGCGCCACCTGGAGCAGGCGCGGCAGCAGCAGCCCAATGCCGATTATTCGACAATCATGGGGGATTTCGAAACCATCCTCGACGAGCTGATCGACAGCAAGACGCTGGTCGCATTCGCCGAGAAGTTCCATTTCCCGCTGTCGAAGCGGCTGGTCGACGCGGAAATCGCGCAGATCCCGGCGACCAAGGGCCCGGGGGGCCAGTTCAGCGAGCAGGCCTATCAGGCATTCCTTCAGCAGCAGAGGCTGACGGATGCGCAGGTCCGGCAGGTGCTCGCGAGCGGCCTGCTCGAGCGCTACCTGCTGACTCCGGTCGCGGCAAACGCGCGGGTCTCCGTCGGAATGGCGACGCCTTATGCTTCGATGCTGCTCGAATCGCGCGAAGGCGAAGCGACCGCGATTCCGCTCGGCGCCTTCACGGCCGGACTCAAGCCGACGGACGCCGACCTGCAGCAATATTACAACGCGAACCGCAACCGCTACATGGTGCCTGAGCAGCGGGCGCTTCGGATTGCAGTGATCGGTCCGGACCAGGTGAACGCGGCCGCATCCGACCAGGAGATTGCGGCTTATTACAACGCGCACAAGGCCGACTATGCGGCGAGCGAGACCCGCGACGTCAGCCAGGCCGTAGTCCAGAATCAGGCTGTGGCGAGCGCGATCGCAGCCAAGGCGAGGGCTGGCGCAGCCGTCGCCGCGGCTGCCGGCTCGAATGCTGCCGTGACGTCGCTCAAGGACCAGTCGCAGACGGCTTATGCTTCGGTCGTAGGGCCGAAGGCCGCCGCGGCAGTCTTTGGCGCCGCATCGGGTTCGGTCGTCGGTCCGGTCCAGACGACCTTCGGCTGGGCGGTGGTGAAGGTCGACGCAGTCAAGGCGCAAGGCGGCAAGTCGCTCGACCAGGCGCGCTCGGACATTGCGGCGAAGATCACCGCAGACAAGCGCAAGAATGCGGTCGAGGATATCGTCGACAAGCTTCAGGACCTGGTCGACGGCGGAAGCAATTTCACCGAGGCCGCTGCGCACGAGAAGCTGCAGGTCACGACCACTCCACTGATCATCGCCGACGGAACCTCGCGCGCGGATCCGAAATTCAAGCTTCCGCCCGAGCTCGCCCCGGCGCTGAAGACCGGCTTCGAGCTCGCGCCGAACGATCCGCCGGAGATCGTCACGCTGCCCGACAACAAGGGCTATGCGATGGTCTCGCCTGGCCAGGTGGTCCCCGCAGCCCCCGCTCCGCTCGCGACGGTGCACGATCAGGTCGCGAACGACTGGACCAACGCGAAAGCGATGGACCGCGCCCGCACCGTGGCCGCCCAGATCGAGGCCAAGGTCGAGCATGGCACTCCGCTCTCCCAGGCAATCAAGGAAAGCGGCTTGCCGCTGCCGCCGGTTCAGCCGCTCTCGGCGCGGCGGATCCAGATCGCCACCGCGCAGGGACCTGTGCCGCCCGTGCTCAAGATGCTGTTTTCGCTCGGCCAGGGCAAAAGCCGGATGTTCGCCGATCCGCAGGGTCGCGGCTATTTCATTGTCGTCGTCGACAAGATCGTACCGGGCAATGCCATGCTTCAACCGGCGCTGATCGGGCAGATGCAGAACCAGCTGCAGCAGGGACTGTCCGAAGATTATGCGCATCAGTTCCTCTCCGCGATCCGGAATGAGGTTGGGGTGAAGCGCAACGAAGACGCGATCCAGGCAATGAAGTCGCGGCTGCTCAGCAGCGGCGGCTGAGCAGGTCGATTAGCGGAGCGCTTGACCGCAGCCGCTTTGTTGCCTACACGTTCTCTGTTCGTTCTACCAGGGGATGACGGGGACAGGCCGATGCTCACCGCCAAGCAACGCGAACTTCTGCTCTTCATCGACGATCGCCTTAAAGAGGACGGCGTCAGTCCGAGCTTCGACGAGATGCGCGAGGCGTTGGACTTGAAGTCCAAGTCGGGCGTTCACCGGCTGATTTCAGCGCTCGAGGAGCGCGGGTTCATCCGGCGTCTGCCAAACCGCGCCCGAGCGCTGGAAGTGGTGAAACTACCCGAAATTCGGCCGGCGACGGTGACTCCGATCCGACCGTCGGTGCCTGCGGCAGCGAACGACACGATGGAAATCCCGCTGCACGGGAGGATCGCGGCCGGAACCCCGATCGAGGCGCTCCAGGGGACGGAGACCTTCGCCGTTCCTTCGGCGCTGCTCGGACCCGGCGAGCATTACGCGCTCGAAGTGGCGGGCGATTCGATGGTCGAGGAGGGAATCCTCGACGGCGACTTCGCGTTGATCCGCAAGGTGGATACCGCGCGCGACGGCGAGATTGTGGTTGCGCTGATCGACAATGAGGAAGCGACGCTCTAGACCTACCGCCGCGAAGGCAATATGATCCGGCTCGACCCGGCTAACCGCCAGTATGAGGCGCAGCGCTACGACCCGCGCCGGGTGCAGATCCAGGGACGCCTCGCAGGCCTGATCCGCCGCTACTGAAGGCGAACTGGCCCCACGGGTGGCGGCCGACGCGGTCGGCCACCGAATCGACGCGCGGGGGGCTGCCGAGATAGATTGCGAGGCCGCCGGTGCGCCTCAGTGCCGGCGGGTCGAGCTTGAGCCAGCGTGGCGTGCAGCCGCGCGGCAGCCGGCGGTCGGAGACGACGATGTCGGCGTTGGCGCAGGCAGCTGTAAGCGTCGGCCAGTCGATCGGATAAGCTGAGCGGGTGGCGAGCAGCCGCCATTCGACCGATCCCTTGCGAATCATCGCGACGCAGGCGTCGTTCGAGCAGCTGCTGTAAGGCCGTGAGCCGAGGTCCTGCGGGTCTCCATCGAAGCCGGAAGCTTCGGCGACGAGACTTCGGACGTAATCGCCGGCGCGATCGCGCAGCAGCAAGGGCGTGCCGTGGTCGACCACCGCGAGGTGCATGCCATCGCCGGTGACCAGCAGGTCGGGCGAAGGCGCGAGCGCGGCGGCGACCGCTCCGATCGCGAACGGAACCAGCCCGAGCAGCCTCAGCCGCGTATTCCACAGGCACAGCCAGACTCCGCCGGCCATCATCAGCCCGAACGCCCAGGTCGGCATCGACGGCATCAGCGCGACGGCGCCGCTCGTTGAGGAGACAGTGTGCGCAAGACGGAGCAGCCCGTCGATCGACGCGCCGCACGCCCACCACATCGGCTTGCCGCATCCGACCAGATCGAGCGCGAGCGCCGCGGCCTCGGTCGGCATGATCACGAAGGTGGTCAGCGGGATGGCGATAATGTTCGCGAAGGTGCCGTAAAGACCCGCGCGGTGGAAATGGAACAAAGCCATCGGCGCGAGCGCAATCTCGACTACGAGACCCGTCGCGATGATCCCGAGCAGAGCTCTCCCGGTGCGGGCGACGATCCCCTCATCGCGCCGCTGGAGGAGCCTGCGCGCCCATCGGGTCGAGTGAAGCGCGACGATCGACGTCACCGCCGCAAAGCTCATCTGGAAGCTCGGGCCGGCGAGCGCTTCAGGGCGGAAGATCAGCACGATCAGCGCTCCGGCTGCGATCAGGCGCATGCTGAGCGCGTCTCGCCCGAGCGCGATTCCGGCGAGGATCAGGAGCGCGGCGACGCAGCTTCGAACGGTCGGAACCTGCGCCCCGGTCAGGAGCGTGTAGCCGATGCCCGCGGCGGCGGCGACGCCCGCCGAGACGAGCACGAGGTTGAACCGCAGGGCGAGCTGCTCGCTCAACGCAAGCAGCTTCAAACTGAGGAACATCGCGAAGGCGACCACGGCGGCGATATGCAGCCCGCTGACCGAGAGCAGGTGCGTGAGGCCGGCGCGTCGCATCGCGTCGGCATCGTCCTGGTCGACGGCATTCTGGTCGCCGGTCGCGAGCGCGACTGCGATTCCCGCGGGACTCGCGGGCAGTCGGTTTTCGATATGCTGCCGAAGCGCCTCGCGAACGCCGTCGAGCCCATGCGGCTGGCCGGGACGGACCACGGTGACTGGGCCGAGCGGCTTGCCCACCGCTCCAATGCCCCAGAACCAGGCGTCCCGGGCGAAATCATAGGTGCCGGGCAGCGCCATCGGCGGTGGCGGCGCGAGGCGCGCGCGCATTTCGACCTGAGCGCCGGGTGCGATCCCCGGCGGCGCCTTGTCCTCGTCCACCGATACACGGACGTGGGGCGGGAGCCCTGGCGTGGTCGGATCGACCGTGAGCCGGACCTTCTCCCTCGACGCGAGATGCTCGACCATCTCCACGTTTCCGGCGAACTGGGTGACGGCGGCGCGGCGTAGCCGTGGCTGCTCGACCAGAGTTGATCGAGCCCAGACGAGCGCGCAACCGATCGCCGCCGCAAGTGCGAACCACCCGAGGGCCCTCCCCGCGCGGCCTGACCGAATCGAAAACCCGATGAGCGCCAGGGCCGCGCCGAGACAGAGGAATGCCTGCCATTGCGACGGCCGATCGAGCGCGAACCAGGCCGCGATTCCGCTTCCGAGACCGACCACGACCCACGGCGGAAGCTGCGCGCGCTCCGCCTCGAGGAGCTTCTCCAGCCCCTCGCCAGCGGCGGAAAACCGCGCCTTCCAATAGCCCCGAGCACGCTGTGGAAGAGGCGCTTCCCCTATGTTAGGGGCGCTCGTCCATTGCATTGCAGCATAGAGAGAAGAGGAATGCGCGCCCCAGCGCAAGCGAGAAAAATTTGACCAGCGCAAGTGATACGTCGCAGCCCGTCGTCACCAGATTTGCCCCGTCGCCTACCGGGTTCCTGCACATCGGTGGCGCCAGAACTGCGTTGTTCAATTGGCTTTTCGCCCGTCACCGCGGGGGCAAGTTCCTGTTGAGGATCGAGGACACGGACAAAATCCGCTCCACCAAGGAGGCAATCGACGCGATCCTCGACGGCATGCGCTGGCTAGGCCTCGATTGGGACGGTCACGAATATTATCAGTCGCAATTCTGGGCCCGCCACGCCGAGATCGCGCACAAGATGCTCGAGCGCGGCCAGGCGTATCGCTGCTACATGACGCAGGAGGAGCTGGCGGCGCAGCGCGAGGCGGCGCAGCGAGAGCGGCGGCCGTTCCGGATCGAAAGTCCATGGCGCGACGTAACCGAGGCGGACAGCGACAAGCCGTTCGTCATCCGCCTCAAGGCCCCGCGCGAAGGCGAGACAGTGATCGATGACCAGGTGCAGGGCCAGGTCACAGTCCAGAATGCCGAGATCGACGATTTCGTCCTTCTCCGGTCCGACGGGACGCCGACCTATATGCTCGCGGTGGTGGTTGACGATCACGACATGGGGGTCACCCACGTGATCCGCGGCGACGACCATCTCAACAATGCCTTCCGACAGCTGGCGATCATCCGGGCGATGGGCTGGCCTGAGCCGACCTACGCCCATGTCCCGCTGATCCACGGACCCGACGGGGCCAAGCTCAGCTAGCGGCTCGGAGCGCTCGGCGTCGATGCCTACCGCGACGAGCTGGGGATGCTTCCGGAAGCGGTCGACAATTACCTGCTGCGCCTCGGCTGGGGGCATGGTGACGACGAGATCATCAGCCGCGAGCGGGCGATCGAATGGTTCGACCTCGACCACGTCGGGAAGTCGCCGTCGCGCTTCGACTTCAAGAAGCTCGAGAATCTGAACGGGCATTATATCCGCGAGGCGGATGACGCGCGGCTGGCGGAGCTCGTGGCTGCCAGACTGGGCTTGTCGGCCGGGCAGAAGCCGCTTCTTGTCAAAGCGATGCCAGAGTTGAAGACCCGCGCCAACACGCTGGTCCAGCTCGCCGACAGCGCGGCCTTCCTGTTTGGCGGGCGGCCGCTGCCGATGGACGAGGCCGCCTCCGCGCAACTCACGCCTGAGGCCCGCCAGCTGCTCCACGCGGCGCATAAGAAACTGGTTGCACTTGCGAACTGGGATGGAGCGTCGTTAGAGGCTGCCATCCGCGAAGTCGCCGAGGCGAGCGGCGCCAAGCTCGGCAAGCTTGCGCAGCCCCTCCGGGCCGCCCTCACCGGGCGAACGACGTCTCCGGGGATCTTTGACGTTCTCGCGTTGCTTGGCAGGGACGAAAGCCTCGCCCGCATCGCCGATCAGATGGAGCCGAAGGAATGACCGACAAGAAAGCCTCGATGTCCCTGCCGGGTGGCAATTTCGACTACCCGGTTCTCGAGGGGACGGTCGGTCCCGAAGTGATCGACATCCGGAAGCTCTACGGTCAGACGGGGATGTTCACCTACGACCCGGGATTCACATCGACCGCGAGCTGCGAGAGCGCGATCACCTACATCGACGGCGAGAAGGGAATCCTGCTCCACCGCGGCTATCCGATCGACCAACTGGCCGAGAACTCGACCTTCATGGAGCTTTCCTATCTGCTGCTCCACGGCGAGCTCCCGTCGAAAAAGGAGCTCGACCAATTCTCCTACACCATCAGCCGCCACACGATGGTTCACGAGCAGCTGGCGAGCTTCTTCCGCGGGTTCCGGCGCGATGCCCATCCGATGGCGATCATGTGCGGCGTGGTCGGCGCCCTGTCGTCCTTCTACCACGACAGCACGGACATCACCGATCCCGAGCAGAGGATGATCGCCTCGCACCGCCTGATCGCAAAGATGCCGACCATCGCGGCGATGGCGTTCAAATACAGCCTCGGTCAGCCGTTCATGTATCCGCAGAACAGCCTCAGCTTCACCGGCAACTGCCTGCGACTGTGCTTCGGGGTCCCGGCCGAGCCCTCAGAGGTGAATCCGGTGATCGAGCGGGCGATGCGGCGGATCTTCATTCTCCACGCGGATCATGAGCAGAACGCCTCGACCTCGACCGTGCGCCTCGCCGGCTCGTCCGGGGCCAATCCCTTTGCCTGTATCGCCGCCGGGATCGCCTGCCTCTGGGGACCGGCACACGGAGGCGCCAACGAAGCCGCTCTCAACATGCTTCGCGAAATCGGGACGACCAAGCGGATCCCCGAATATATCGCCCGCGCGAAAGACAAGGAGGACCCGTTCCGGCTGATGGGCTTCGGTCACCGCGTCTACAAGAATTTCGACCCGCGCGCGAAGGTGATGAAGGCGACCGCCGACGAGGTGCTGAAGGAGCTCAATATCTCCGATCCCGTCCTCGACGTCGCCAAGGAGCTCGAACAGATCGCGCTCCACGACGATTATTTCATCGAGAAGAAGCTCTATCCGAACGTCGATTTCTATTCCGGCGTGATCCTTAACGCGATCGGCTTCCCGACCGATATGTTCACGGCGCTGTTCGCGGTTGCGCGGACGGTGGGCTGGGTCGCCCAGTGGAACGAGATGATCGCCGATCCCGACCAGAAGATCGGCCGCCCGCGCCAGCTCTACGTCGGGGCGACGCAGCGCGACTACGTGCCGGTCGACAAGCGCGGCTAAGCCGACGGCAGAGTAAGGATGAAGCGCGCGCCTTCGCCGGGCGCGCTGTCGAGAGTCACGTCGCCGCCCATCGAGCGCGCCAGGCGGCGCGAGATCGCAAGTCCGAGGCCGGTTCCGTCCTCTTTGGTGTGGGCACGCTCGAAACGCTCGAAGATCCGCTGTTCGTCCCCCGCTCCGATTCCAGGCCCGTCGTCGGACACGGTGACAGAGGCGGTCCCGGCGGTGTGAGCGAAGCTCAGCCGAACGGCGCCGCCTTCCGGTGAGTGGCGCACTGCGTTGACGATGAGATTGACCAGGACCTGGATTACCGCGCGCTCTTCTCCTCGAGCGCTCAGCGGCTCAGGCTTCTCGAGCTCGATCCGGACCCCCCGCTCCTCGGCTGACGACTGGAGCATGATCACCGCTTCGGCGGCAAGCGAGGCAAGATCGATGACGCCGTGCACGTGAGCGGAATCCTCGCTCATCGACCGGAGCACCGAGAGCAGGTGCCGCGCGGCCGAAGCGATGTCGTTGCCGTAACTCGCATAATCGCTGCGCAGCGGGCCGTCTGACCGGGCGACGATCTGCTCCGCGCTTTCGATGATGCGGTCGATCGGCAATCGCAGAAGCTGATCCATCGCCTGATCATAGCCCGTCGTCTGGCGCGCGACCGCGGCAGCGGCATCCTTCTCGCTCTCCGCCGTTCCGCGGAAGCCGGCGAAGCTGCCATCGGCCCCGGTGACGATTTCGCCGTTCAAGAGCACCACGCAGCTTTCGTCGTCGCGGCTGCGCGCGCGCTGCCCGGAAAAGGCTCGCCGGCCGGCAAGCGCGCTGATCAGCGGCATCTCGCCGCTCGAATCTTCTTCGAGCCGGACAATTCGAGTGAGCGGCGCGCCCGAAGCATGGGCGACATCGACTCCGAGCAGATCGCAAAGATCGGACGATAGCGAGATGATTCGAAGCTCTTCGTCGGTGCTCCACTCGTTGTGGGCGCTCGAGCCGGTCGATTCGCCGGTGCCGAGGATGGCGCTTAGCCGCGGAGCCGCTGCGGGACGGACCGTCCAGCCTTCGAGCGACAAGGCGATTTCGTCGCCCTCGGGCTTCGCATTCACCCATAATCGGATGTCCTGATCGGCCGATGCGGCGATGACGGGTCGGCCGACCGGGGTCCGAAGCTTGCGCGCAAGCTCGGCCACTGCGGCGATCTGCGGAAGGGCGAGGATCTGGCCGAGCTCCGACCCCGCCTCCCGCTGAAGCGTTTCATGCTCAGGATCGGCGACGATGAGCCGTCCATTGGTGTCGAGGCGGCCAAGCACCGCGCGCGGCTCTGAGGGCGCGCTAGCCATTGCTTGATCCGAGCGCATCGAGCGCGCCGCGATAATTGGGTGATGCCGATAGCCAGATGGCAGCGGCCTGAACATCGTCGGGGCTCATCTGGTCGAAAAGGCCGATCGCGGCTCCCGGATCGGCAATCCCCAACAGGTCGCCCAGGCTTGCGAGGAGCCCGGCGCTGAGATCGCGCGGAAAGCCGGCGATCCGAAGCAAGGCCATGACCTGTCGGGCCTTGGCCGAGAGCAGCTCCTGGAAAGCGACGCTGCCGCTGACGCCGCCTCGGCGGCCGACAGCTTCCGCGAGGAAACCGACCTCGCCCTCGTGGGCGCAGGCCAGGAGGAGCTCGTCCGTGAGCGCCCCGGCGCAGTCGAGCAGGCCAACCAATGCGGCGGTCAGCGCATCGATGCTTCGGGAGGGATGATGCTGTTCGAGAAAGCGCACCGACGCTTCCGAAAGTTCGCTGTCCGCCGCTGCCGGGCCGTGAGCTGCCGCAATGTCGCTGCGCAACGCCGCGGCAACCGCGTGCACCAGGCGGTCGGCAGTCTCAGCCGAAAGATCGTCGAAGCCGATCAGGCATTGTCCGAACCGGTCGCGGCGGCGTCCCTTGGCCAGGATCAGCGCCATCGCCGCAGCCGAGACGGGCCCGTTTTGGTGACTCACGAGCCCCTGGAGCGCGCGTGCGTCGCGGCGCCCGGTCCTTGCGCGGGCAGCAGTACCGATCCGCTCCTCGTCCGCGCGCCGAAGCAGAAGCGCCATCAGGTCCGAATCGTCGAGAAGACCGGCCCGGGTCAGCGCTTCGACGATCGCGGCATCGTCGTCGTTCGCTCCGGCCCATCCTGCTGGAAGCGACGCCCGCAGCTCCGCGGCGATGTCGCCGACGAGGCAGTGGAGCATCGCGGTCATCAGCGCCCGCTCCTGCTCGGTCAGGCGCTCGGCGGGATTGAGGCAGAAATCGAGCCGGACGGTGGCCAAGCGGCCGCGCCCCGCAGCGCGTGCGGGCGCGTTCCGTTCCGCCTCTTGGGCGGCGATCGGCCACTCTTCCGGCATCATTCCTAGCCGACGTTATCGGATTTCCGTTAACTTCGCGTCAACTCGAAGGTTGATGCCGGACGTGCTGAACGATGAAAAAGGACAGAGCGGCGTAGATCAGGATGCCGACGATATAGCTGGTCCAGGCACCCGCGAGCGAGAACGGGATGGCGAGGACGATCGCGCTTCGGCGTGACAGGAGCCACAATTCGCCGTCCTGCATGCCCGACCGCTCGATGCGCGCCGCTTCGGCGAACGCGGCCGCGCCGACGGCCGAGACGAACGCGCCCCACCCGCTGACATGGCGCGCCTCCCACCAGCCGAGCGCGACGAGCGCGAGTCCGGCAGCGGGCCACAGCGCGAGCCGGCTCAGCATCCGCACCGCGAGCGGCTTCAGGCGAAGGGTTGCGAGCCTGCTGGCGATAAGGTCGAGCGGCATCGAGATCAGGAGCAGGATCAGGCCAGCGGCGAGCCACCCGCGGCTGAAGCAGAAGGCACCGCCGAGCGTCAGCGCGAGCGCCGCCCACATCAACCAGGCGGGTTTTACGCCGGTCTCCATCAGTTGCTCGGTCGCGAACTCCTCGGCGGGCGGCAGCAGATAGCGGCTGACCCAGTCGGGCCGCAGCCCGCGCGAGCCGATGAGGAGCCTGCGCTGGAAATCGCCGAGGTCCTCGGCGCTCTCGGCGAGAAGCGGATCGCCGCCGCTGTCTTCCGCCGGAAGCCGGATCGCGCCCTCCTGCAACGTCCGTCGGAGCAGGGTTGACTGCAAATCCCAGTCGCCGAGCATGGCGGCGGTGGACCCGAGGAGGTGCGCATCGACCATGGCCACGCCCGCCCAGCGCGACTCGGCGTCGATCCGCTCGAAGCTTGAATGGGGCTCGTCGTCCGGCACCGTCGCGACGGCGGGCTCCGGCTCCTCGGCGATGGCCGCGACCAGCTCGGCGGAAGGAGCGACTCCGTCGCCGATGAGAAGGATCATCGACCCGGCTTCGAACCGGCTGACCGCTTCGTCGACGTCGCTGACCGGAAACACTCCGACTCCGTCCAGGCGGAGTCGCTCGAAGGAGTCCTGAAGCGCCTGCGGCACATGCTGGACGATCACGACGATCGGGGCGGCGCCGGCGGCCGCGGCGCAGCGCACCTGATATTCGAGCAGGGTCCGTCCGGCGAGCGGGAGCAGCGCCCGAAGGCCGCCGCTGTCGTCCTCCTGATAGGCGCCGATCAGCGCGCCGACGGCCATTGGTGCCTTGTCCCTCCCCCGAGCCTCGCCCGAAACCTCTCTAATCGCTTTCTCACCGCTTCAAAGATGGTAAACTGCCATTCACGATGACACCCACACCCAAGCGCGCCGAACCTCTGCCGCCGGCGACCGATGCGGCCGAGCCCCTCGAGCTGACGAGCGCGGACATGGCGCCCGCGAGCGGCTCCGACGAGGAGCAATGGCTGCAGCCGACCGAATCACCGGCTCACGAGCCGGGCGCAGGCGGACGGCAGGTGCTCGGGTGGGCGCTGGCCCTGCTTGCCGCGCTGTGGATCGGCTATTCCGCCTGGTCCGCCGGGCGCACGCTGGTCGCGCAATGGCTGGCGATCGCCGCCGGTCCGCTCGCGCTGCTCGGCCTTGGCTGGCTGATCTTCGGGCGGACGCGGCGCAGGGAAGCCGAGCGCTTCACCCGGTCCGTGATCGCGATGCGCGGCGAAGCACAATCGCTCGAGGCATTGCTCGAAGTCCTCTCGCAGCGGATCACCGACAGCCGGACCGAGCTGACGATGATGACTCAGCATCTGATGCAGCTCGGCGATGAAGCGACGGGCAAGCTCGGCGGAATCACCCAGCAGTTCGACACCAGCAGCGAGCGGCTGAGGCGCCACGGCGAAGCGCTCGACCGCGCCGCCGAATCGGCCCGCAATGACATCGGCGTGCTGCTCGAGGACCTGCCGCGGGCCGAGGACATGACCCGGGGACTTTCCGAGCAGCTGCGCTCGATCGGCAGCGAGTCGGCGGAGAAAGCGGTGGTGTTCGCGAGACAGGTGGGCGAGCTTGCCGACCGCACGCGCGATGCGGACCAGCTGATTTCGGAAGCTACTGACAGGCTCGCCGCGAGGCTTGCCGAGATCGACATCGCCGGAACCACCGCGGCAACTCGAGTCGGCGAAGCGCAGGCGAGCTTCAGGGGAACGCTCGACGGCTTGCTCGAACGCACTTCGACGACACTCGAGGAGATTCGCGCAGGCATCGACGTCCAGTCCGCGGCCGTCGCCGCGCTAGTCGCCCAAGCGTCAGCGGGAATCGGCAAGGCCGGCGCGGAAGCGTCCGAATCGCTCGCGGCCAATGTCGACCACGCCAATAGCGCCCTCGAATCGCTGTCGCAGAGGGTCGCTGAGCAGGACCGCTCGTCGCAGCGGATGATCGCCGAAATCGACCGCGGACTAGCGATGATCGACGAGCGCTTCGCCGAACTCGCGTCACACGGCGACGAGCGCGCGAACCGGTTCCTCGAATCACTGACCCGCGCGCGGACCGAGCTCGACACACTCGCGGCGCAGGCGGGATCCCAGGATATGGCGATTGGCTCGATCGCCGAGCGGACGGCGGCGCTTCACCAGAGCATCGACCGTCTGGCGGACGAGATCCGCGACAGCCTCGGTGCGGCGATCGGCGAAGCGCAGGGCGGCGCCGACCGGCTGGTCGAGGCGGCCGCTGCAGTCCGGCCCGACATCGGCTGGATCCGCGATGCCGCGCTCGAGACGGAGCAGCGCCTGTCGGCGACCGGAGCGACAATCGCCGAGCAGCACGACCGTTTCGCCGCACTCCTCGGCCAAGTCGACGAAGGAGTGGGCGACGCCCAGTCGAAGCTTACCGAGCTCGCCTCCATGCTCGCTCAGGTCGAGCGCGAAGCGGCGGACCTCAGTGCCGAGACCGCGCCTGCGCTGGTCTCCGCGCTCGTCCAGGTCAAGGAAGCCGCCGGTCACGCCGCCGAACGCGCGCGCGAGGCGATCGAGGGCGTGATCCCCGCAAGCGCCGGCAAGCTCTCCGAAGAGACCCGCGCCGCGCTTGAGCGAGTCATCCGCGAAAGCATCGAGGAGCGCTTGCGCGAGGTGGAATCGGTCGCTGCACGCGCAGTCGAATCCGCCCGCAACGCGTCCGACCGCCTGACCCAGCAGATGGTGACGCTCGGCCAGAGCGCGGCGGCGCTCGAGCAGCATGTGGAAGAGACGAAGAAGGAGCAGCGCGAGAAGGACAGCGAGGCGTTCGCCCGCCGAGTCTCGCTGCTCATCGATTCGATGCATTCGGCCGCCATCGACGTCGGCAAGATCCTGTCCGACGAGATCGACGACAAGGCGTGGGGCGCCTACCTCAAGGGCAATCGGGGCGTGTTCACCAGCCGAGCGGTGCGGCTGATCGGCGGCAGCGAGACGCGCGCGATCCGCGCCCATTACGAGAGCGATCTCGAGTTCCAGCACTCGGTCAATCGCTACGTCCACGACTTCGAAGCGATGCTCCGCCGGGTCATGGCCGAGCGCGACGGCGGCCTCATCGCCGTCACCCTGATGTCGTCCGACATGGGCAAGCTCTATGCCGCGCTGAACCAGGCGATCGAACGCCGGCGCTAGCTGTTCTGCTGCATCTCGGGCGGGTTGTAGAAGTCGAGGTCGTCCGGGGTGACCCAACCGAACGTCCAGTTCGCATAATAGATCGCGAACAGAATCGCCCCGAGGATCGCCGCCTTGAGGAAGTGCCGCTTGAGATCGAAACGATGGGGCGCGCTTTCCGCCTGGCCGGGCACCTTCTCCCCGCCGACCTCCTCGGTCGTCTTCACGCCAAAGGGCAGAAGGATGAATGCGCTTCCGGCGAAGCACAGGAAATAGATCGCAATGATCGAGGTGAATTTCATTCGGCGAGCTGGAGACGCATGACCTCGACTAGCGGCTTCTTGCCGGTCCACAGGGTTGCGCAGCGGCGAACCGCGAGCCGCACGGCTTCGCGAACCCGCTCCTCGTCGCCATCGACGCTATAGGCTCGGGTCGCGGCATCGGTCGCATCGGCGATGAAGTCATCGCGGTCCTCTTCGACCGGAACGCCGAACGGACGGATCATCGGTGTGCCGGCGAGCTGACCATCGCCGCCGACCGGCAGAGCGACCGTGATCAGCCCGCCATAGCCGATTTTCCGCCGCTCATTCACGGTGGCACCATCGGCAGGAAGAATCACGTCGCCGTCGAGCACGAGCCGGCCGACGCGTACCTCGTCGACCTTCTTCGGCTCGCCAGGCGCGAGGCGGATCACGTCGCCGTTCTTCTGGACGATCGCATGGGCGACGCCATGATCGAGCGCGACCCGGGCGTGCTCGGCGAGGTGGCGCGGCTCGCCATGGACGGGCACGACGATCTCGGGCCGCACCCATTTGTACATCTGGATCAGCTCGGGCCGGCCGGGATGGCCGGATACGTGCACGTGCGCCTGCTTCTCGGTGACGATGTGGACGCCGAGGTCGGACAGCTGGTTCATGATCCGCCCGATCGCGATCTCGTTGCCGGGGATGATCCGCGACGAGAATATCACCGTATCCTCTTCGCCGAGCTTCAGCTCGTGCGTGCCGCCGGCGATCCGTCCGAGCGCGGCTCGGGGTTCGCCCTGCCCGCCGGTCGCAATGATCAGCACCTCGTTCCTGGGCAGCCGCATGGCTTCGTCGAAGCTTATCGGCGGCGGGAAGTCCTTCAGATAGCCGGTCGCCTGGGCCACGCGCAGAATGCGTTCGAGCGAGCGCCCGGCGATGCACACCTGCCGACCCGCCTCGCGTGCCACACGCCCGATCGTCTGGAGCCGCGCGGCATTGGAGGCGAAGGTCGTCACGAGGACCCGGCCATTGGCCATCATCACCTGGGCGAGCAGGCCTTCATGGACGCTCTCTTCCGAACCCGAGGGCTTCTCCTGGAATACGTTGGTCGAATCGCAGACCAAAGCGAGCACGCCCTTGTCGCCGATCTCGGTCAGGACATCGGTGTCGGCCGCAGCGCCAATCACCGGAGTCTCGTCGATCTTCCAGTCGCCGGTGTGGAAGATATTGCCGAACGGCGTCTCGATGAGCAGCCCGTTGCCTTCCGGAATCGAATGCGACAGCGCGACGAAGCTGACGCGGAACGGGCCCAGCTCGACGGAGCCGCCGCGCTCCACCGTGTTGAGCTGGACGTGACCGGTCAGCCCCTCCTCCTCCAGCTTCCCGGCGATCAGACCGGCGGTGAAGGGCGTCGCGTACAGCGGCACCTTCAGCTCTTCGGCGAGATAGGGAAGCGCGCCGATATGGTCCTCGTGCCCGTGGGTCAGGATGATCCCCGCGAGATTCTCCTGCTGGTTCTCGATGAACTCGAGATCGGGGAGGATCAGCTCGATTCCGGGATAATCGGGACCGGCGAAGTTGAGACCGAGGTCGACCATGATCCACTGACCGCGGCAGCCGTAGAGATTGACGTTCATGCCGATCTCGCCCGAGCCACCGAGCGCGACGAACAGAAGCTCTTCTCCGGGGATCACCGCTTCGCGACCATTTGGTACAACAGGCTCAATCCCTGGATCGTGAGATCGGGCTCAATCGCGTCGAAGACGTTGGTGTGCTCGTCGAACAGGCTCGCGAGGCCCCCGGTCGCGACGACCGTGGCGGGCCGCCCCAGCTCCTGCTTCATCCGTGCGGTCAGGCCTTCGAGCATCGCGACATAACCCCAGTAGATGCCGATCAGCATCTGGTCCTGCGTCGTTCGGCCGATCACCGACAGATTGTCCTTCGGCGCCTCGATGGCGATGCGCGGAAGCTTGGCCGCGGCGCTGACCAAAGCATCGAGCGAGAGGTTGATGCCCGGCGTGATGATCCCGCCTTTGTAGGCGCCGCTGCCGTCTACGAGGTCGAAGGTCGTCGCCGTCCCGAAGTCGATCACGATGAGGTCGCCCGGGTGCTTTGAATGCGCGGCGATAGCGTTGAGCGCGCGGTCGGCACCGACATTCTGCGGCTCGTCGACATCGAGCTGGATCGGCCAGGCGGCAGCGCCCTGGCCGGCGACGAGCGGTTCGCAGTGGAAATATTTGCTGGCGAGCACTTCGAGGTTGTGGAGCGCGCGCGGCACGACGGTGCCGATGATGACCGCGTCGACCGCATCCTTCGAAAAGCCT
>JABFXK010000278.1 GCA_013361785.1 Sphingomonas sp. | reverse complement strand
CCTATGCGCAGACCGCTCCCGCGATCTCGAGCATCACTCCTCAGACGGGTCCTCTGTCGGGAGGAACGTCGGTGACCATCCAGGGCTCCGGGTTCAGCGGGGCGGGGGATCAGGTCAGCTTTGGCGGGGTATTGGGGACGATCACCGCAGACAGCACGACGTCGATCACGGTGACGACGCCCAGCCGCTCGTCGCCGGGGCCGGTAGACGTCACGGTGACGACAGCCGGTGGACAGTCGGTCACGATTGCGTCGGGTTTCGTCTATCTAGTCGGACCAACCACCAGCGCCAGCTTCAGCCCGTCGAGCATCCCGAGCGATGGCAGCGCTGCCGCCACCCTCACTATCACGGTGACGAACCCCAACCCCAGCATCGAGCTGGACTTCATCACCGTCCAATCCTCCAACTCGACTCTTCGCTTCTCGGCGCTCTCGACCAACTGCCCCAGCACCGGCGGGGCCAAGCTGAGCAGTCCATCGCCCGGCGTACTCACCCTCAGCAATGTCCAGCTTGCCGGCGGTGCGAGCTGCACCGTCACCGCGCAAGTGACGGCCACAGCGGCCGGCCCTCAAAGCCTCGTCCCAGGCGGCGATGTCCTGCAGGGCTATGATTTCATGTTCGGCCCCTACCAAGGCGTCCCCGGCAACGCCGCCGTGCTCAATGTCGGACCTCCGACGCCGGTCACGCCCGCGCCGATCACGTCGGAGATTGCCGCCGACAAGACCGGCCAGGCGGATGTCACGACGCGGGCGACCGGCGGGCCGTTCACCTCGGCGGCGGTCGTCTCGGTGGCGCCGGTGGCGGCGGGCACGGCCGAGGTCGTCCAGACCTCCGGCACGGCGGGCGTCAACGCTACCTTTGCCATCAAGTTCGCTCCAGCGCTGCACTTCTCCGGCCCCGCGGTCGTGACCTACACCCTGTCCAACGGCTTCGCGACCTCGGCGCCCGGGACCGTGACGTTCAGCGTGGCGGCGCGGGCCGATCCCACCGCCGATCCTGACGTGAAGGGGCTGATTCAGGCGCAGGTGGAGACGGCGCATCGGTTCGCCGAAGCCCAGCTGTCCAACTTCAACGGACGGCTCGAGACCCTCCACGGCGAAGGCCCCGGCCAGAACCGTAACGGGATAAGCTTGGCGGTCGGTGACGGCGGCCAGCCAGGTCCCGACCAGAACGCCTTCCTTCCGCCCGACGGCAAGTTCCTGCCAAACGGCGGCAGCAGCCCGCAGCCCCGGGGACTTGGCTCGGCCGCGGCGGCGATCAGCAAGGCTGACGGCCGGGGCTTGGGCGGTGGCAGGACGGGTTCTTCCTGGACCGGCAACCTGTCGGTCTGGGCCGGCGGCGCGGTCGACTTTGGAATGCACAAAGGCGATCCGAATCGGTCCAAGTTGAAGTTCTCGACCTCGGGCGTCACCTTCGGCGCGGATTATCGGGTCAGCGATCTCCTGATCGTCGGCGCGGGTGTCGGCTATGGGCTCGACCAGACCAAGGTCGGAACCGACGGTACGAAATCCAAGGCGACCAGCTGGATCGGTGCACTCTACGGCTCGCTGCATGAGTCGGAGCAGACCTACGTTGACGGCGCTATCGGCTATGGCAAGCTGCGTTACGACAGCCGCCGCTGGTACGCCGCCGCGCCTGAGTTCGAGCTCGGCAAGCGGGATGGCGAT
This sequence comes from Sphingomonas sp., assembly GCA_013361785.1. Taxonomy (GTDB): domain Bacteria; phylum Pseudomonadota; class Alphaproteobacteria; order Sphingomonadales; family Sphingomonadaceae; genus Sphingomicrobium. The sequence continues at coordinate 15,664 of JABFXK010000278.1, read as the reverse complement.
GAGCTCTTCGCGTCGCTGACCTTCGCATGGGAAGTGCGGACGAAGCTCGCCCTGATCGCGCCCTACGGCCGTATCGATGCCATCCACGCGCGACTGGATCCGTTCACCGAGACGGGGGGCGTCGGGGCGCTCGCCTATGCGGCGCAATCGGCTAACTCCCTGAAGTCGACGCTCGGCGTGCACGGCGACTATCTCTATCGCGTCGGCAGGAATAGCTGGCAACCACGATTCCGGCTCGAGTACCAGCACGAGTTCGAAGGCACCGGATCGTTCGCCCTGACGTACGCCGACTGGCTGAACGGGCCGACTTATCGAGCCTCGACCGATCCCACCAGGCGCGACCACTTCCTCTTCGGCTTAGGGACCGATTACCGCTCGAAGAACCTGATCCTGTCATTCGACTTCAAGGACGACGTGGACAACGGCACGAACCGGTCCTCTGAGGTCCGGGCTAAGGCTGTCTGGAACTTCTAGGGCAACTCAAGCGAAGGTTTGCGCTAACGACGGCTCACCGGACGCTTGGCCTCGGCGGACCCAAGGTTTGGCTCCGGGACGAGCCAACGTCGCGGTACTCGCAGGTGGGTCCAAAATAGACGTTAGCCTTTGATCGCTTCCCTCACCTCCGCGACGCGATCCACCGGTCGACGCGGCTCTCGAGCACCGGAAGCGGCTGGGAGCCGTCGCTGATGATGAGGTCGTCGAACGCCTTGACGTCGAACTTCGGCCCCAGCGCGGCTTCGGCCTTGTGGCGCAGCTCCATGATCTTGAGCATGCCGATCTTGTAGCCGGTCGCCTGGCCGGGAAGCGTGATGTAGCGGCGGACCTCGGAGCGGGCCTGGTCGGGCGAGAGGCGGCCGACCTTCTCCATGTAGGTGACGGCCTGGTCCTCGGTCCAACCCATGGCGTGGATGCCGGTGTCGACGACGAGCCGCGCGGCGCGGAAATGCTCCTGGTCTAGGTGCAGGAAGTCGGCGGCGATGTCGGGATAAGCGCCCATTTCCTTGCACAATTGCTCGGCGTAAAGGGCCCAACCCTCGTTGAAGGCGACATAGCCGCCGGCCTTGCGGAACTGGGGCGTGCCCTTCTGCCGAACCTGGATGTCCCCCGCCATCACGTGGCCCGGAATGCCTTCGTGGCACATCAAGTCGTTGAGCGCCGCCGGGTCGCCCGTCTTTCCGAGCATGTGCAGATAGACGCGGCCGGGACGCACCCCGTCGGGGCTCGGCGGAGCGGCGTGGGCGGCACCGCCGGGCACCTCGCTGAACGAAGGTTCTCGGACGACCTCGGCGCGATACTGCGGCAAGTTATAGAAGCGCGCCGGAAGCAGCGAACGGTTGTGCGCGACGATGTCGTTCGCGCGCTTCAGCCATTCGGCGCGAAGCGCGTCGGTCCACGGCTGCGGCGGGAAGCGCTTCGCCCGGTCGGCGTAGAAGGCATTGCGGTCGGCGAAACCCGCCTGCCGCGCAAGCGCGTCCTGCTCGCCTTCGATGCGCTTCAATTCGCTGAGCCCGATCTCGTGGATCTGCTGCGCCGTGAGCGGGAGCGTGGTGTTGAGGTTCAGCGCCGCAGCATACCATGCGGCGCCGCCTGGCAGCGAGATGGCGCCGACGCGGCCGCTCGGCGCCGTCGGGAGCTCGTCCGTGGCCCAGGCGATCACGCGCTGGTAACCGGGCTTCATCGCCATCAGCGACGCGCGGGTGTCGGCGAGGAGCACATCGCCCTGTGCCTGGGTCACTTTCCCATCGGCGACGAGCTTCCCGACCTTGGTCCTGGCGTCGGCCCAGAGCGGCGAGTCCTTCCCGGTATCGAACGGCGCGCCGGTGATGATCTTGCGGCTTCCGTCGATCACCCGCTCGATCTCAAACCTCGGGGCACGGATGCCCATCGCGTCCGACGCCTTGCTCTGCGCGATTGCAGTGTCGAGCACAGCGGGAATGGCGCGCAGGCGGGCATTGTACGCGCGCATGTCGGCGGCGGTCTGCACCGTATGCGTGTTGATCATGAAATCGGGCAGCTGCGAATGCGCCGAATAGAGGAAGGAATAGAAGGGCGGCTGATACCGCCGGTATTTGTACTGGAGCTCCATCCGCTGAAGCTCGGTGATCCAGATGTCGTAATTGGTCTGACCCGTCGGCGAGAGCTTTGAGCGATCGAACTGGGCTTTCATTCGAGCGACGCTGGCGCGGCGGGCCTGGAGGCGGCGGAGCTGGGCGGCGTCGCTGATGTCGTCGAGCCTATCCTCGCCGGTCTTGATCCCGAGGCGCGTCGCGAGCTGCGGGCGCATCGCCAAGTCCTTCTGGAACTCGGCATCGAGGAATTTGGTGAGCCGCGCGTCCTCGGCATTCCTGGTAGCTGCGGGGGGTGCCGGCTGGGCCGCCGTGACGACCGGCTGAGAAACGGCGAACACCGCCGCAGCGACGAGCAACCAACGCAAATGACGCATTTTTATTCCCTCCGGAAAGTGGCGGCACCCTAGTCAGCGGGGGCGGGCACGTGAAGGGGCTACTCGCGCGATTGAACTCGCGGTCGCGGTGCGGGTACTTTAAGGCGCTAGTGTTGATCGATCAGCGGGAGGGCGCGCGATGTGCGGTGATGGCAACCATCAGGGGTATATCGCGGACACCTCGGTCACGCGGCGAACGGTGGTGCTGAGCCTTGGCGCGGTCGCGGCGGCGAGCGGAATGCCGGCGTTCGCCGCTGACCCGGGGGCGCGGCCCGTCACAGCGAAGAACCTGCTGGTGCCGACTGCGGACGGCCATGCGGACGCCGTCCTCATCCATCCCAAGGGCCGTGGCCACTGGCCCGCGGTGCTGATGTGGCCCGACATTCTGGGGCTGCGCCCGGTTTTCGAGGAGATGGGCAGGAGGCTCGCCGCGCAGGGCTATGTCGTGCTGGTCGTCAATCCTTATTACCGCACAGCCAAAGCGCCGGTGATCACGGGGCCGTTCGACTTCAACAGCAAGGCGGACATGAGCCGGTTGATGGTGTTCAGGAACGCGCTGACCGACGAGATGGTGAACCGCGATTCCGGCGCCTACGTGCGCTTCCTCGACGCCCAGCCGCAGACGGACAAGCGCACGAAGATGGGCGTGCAGGGCTTCTGCTTCAGCGGGCCGATTGCTTTTCAGACGGCCGCCGCCGCACCGGACCGGATCGGAGCGGTCGCCACATTCCACCCCGGCGCGCTCGTCACCGACAAACCGTCGAGCCCGCATCTCCTGATTCCCAAAACCAAGGCTTCCTTCCTGGTGCTCATCGCCAAGAATGACGCCGAGCACATGCCGAAGGAAGCGGACACGCTGAAGGCGGCGTTCGCGGCGGCGCACCGGCCGGCGATCGTCGAAGTCTCGACCGCGAACCACGGATGGACCGTGGCGGGAAGCCAGACCTACGATGAAGCGGCGGCCGAGCGCGCCTGGGCGGAACTGCTACCCTTCTACCGCGCCAATCTCCGCTGACGCGCTGACTCGGCGCGCCGGGGCTGGCGTGAAGCGCCATTCGACGCCGCCGCTGCAGAGGACACCGCGCAAGGTTGCTCGGCGGCCGGCGTCGAGGGCGGCAATGATCCGGTCGGTCTCGCGCCCGCGCAGGTCCTCCCCGCCTTCGCTTGCCAGTGCGAGGATCGCGCGGCGGACGATGCGGCGGCGGATTTCCGACGGCGCATCTGCGGGTCTGTAGGCGATCTCCCCGTCCTTCGCGGTGACGGCGCGCTGCCATTCGACATCGGCGGCCCAGTCGAGCGCGTTGTCGGCGTCCCTGAGGTGCTCGGCGCTGGTGGCAATTGCTTCCGGGTCGAGCAATCCGGATTGCGCCAGCGCATTGCGGACTCGCACGCGTTCGAAGCGCTCGTCCTCGTTGCTCGGGTCGCGCACCGGTTCGACGCCGGCCGCGGCGCAGACCGCCTCGAGCTCCGAACGCCGCCAGGCGAGCAGCGGGCGCACCAGCTCTATCTCAGCTCCCGGGACGCACGCGACGCGGCGCATCCCGGAGAGCCCACGCACTCCTGCCCCTCTCGCGAGCCGCATCAGCAAGGTCTCGGCCTGATCGTCGAGGTGGTGAGCGGTGGCCAGCGCCGTGAATCCGCGCTCCCGCGCCCAGCGGCCGAGAAGGCCATAGCGCATTAGCCGCGCCTGCTCCTGAAGCGCGGACTCCGGCTGTTCGCCCCATAGGGCGGTGAGGATCGTGTGCGGGACTTCAAGGCGCTCGCAAATTCGCGCGACGAACTCCGCCTCGTCGCGGCTCTCGCGCCGGAGCGCGTGGTCGACCGTAGCGGCTTCGACCAACCCCGGCCGCGCTTGTGCGGCGAGGAGCAGCAGTGCGAGGCTGTCCGGGCCGCCGGAGACGGCGATGCCGATCCTTTCTCGTCGCCCTACTAGCGGGTCAAGGTCGTTCCGGAACCGTTCGATCGAGGCGTGCCCAGGGTCCATCCCGGACAGCTTAGCACATCAGCTGCAGTTGGCCTGCGCCTTGGCGTCGGTTTCGAGCTTCTTGAGGTCGGGACGGATCTTGACGCCATAGACGGCGTCGAGCTCGCCATAAGCCTTGCACGCCTGCCCCGGCTGCCCGAGCTTCATCAGCGCTTGTCCGAGATAAAACAGGCTGTCCGGCGCGCGCTCGCCGGCCGGGTTGTTTCGGTAATTGGCGAGCAGAGTCTCGGCCGCGGCGCGAGCATCGCCCTTGTCGAGCTGCGCACGGCCGATGAGGTTGTTGGCGTAGCTCACCCGTCGTTGCTTGGGATAGGCTTTGACGAAGCCCCGGAGCGTGCCGATGGCGGCGTCGTAATCGCCGGCCTGCCATTGGCGAAAGCCCTGCGAATATGCATCCTCGCCGGGATCGCCCGCCGCAACCGCGACACCCTCGTCGCCTGACGCCGCGGGCGGCGTCGCCGCGGGCGTCTTCGGCGGCGGTGTCGTCGACCTCGCCCGAGGCTTTGCGGGAGTCGTGGATTCCGCCGGTGCGGGCGTTGCAGCAGCGGGCGCCGCTGCGGCAGCCGATTCGGCCGCGGTCATCCGCTGCTCGAGCGCCTGGATCCGCTGGTCTTCATCATTCTTGAGCTGACCCACGCTGGTCTCGACGCTGCGCAGGCGATTGCCGTTGTCCTCGCCCTGGCGGAGCATGTCGGTCATCTGCCGCTCAAGCGCATCGAGCCGCTGGTTGAGCGTCATCACCGAAGATTGGGTCGCCGCGGGATCGTCAATATATCCAGCGGTATCGGCAGGGCGGCCCTTGGGAAAGATTCGCCGCTGCAGCTCGTCGACCTGCCGTTCGAGCCGCTGGATTCTCTGCTCGGGTGTCGGTTGCTGGCGCTGGGCGAACACGGTCGAGGCGGGAACGACGGCAATCGCGGCGGCCGCCGCGAGCAGGCTGATCGGACGCATCAATTTCACTTAAATTTTCCCCACGCTCGGTTTTCGATGCGATTGTGCCCGCGGGCGCCTTGCCCGCGGATGAATCTATTGGGCCGCCGCGTTCGCAACGGGTTGACCGGGCGCGGCCGTGGCCGCGGGCGGAGCGGGTGCACCAGCCTGAGCGCCGCCGTGCATCAGGTCGGCCGGCTTGAGGCTGACCTTCGACGCCACCTTGCCTGGGGGTCCGACGGGCGGTGCGACCGCGGAGCCGACGGTGACCTTGAGCGCTTCGGGCTTGCCCGCCTTGAGCAGCGGCGCAGTAGCCGTCGCTGGCACCGTATAGGCCTGCCCAGGCGACATCATCCCTTCGAACAAAGTCTTGCCCTGGTCGGTTACCTGGATCCACGCAGGAGCGATGGCGGTGAGCACGACCGGTCCTTGCGCCGAAGCAGCCGGTACGGCTGCTGCGGGCTGCTGCTGCGCGGGTTTCGCGACCGGCGTTGCCGGCGCAGTCGCCGGAGCCGAAGTCGATGCGGGTTGTTCAAGCGCGCGCCGATTGAGGACGCTCATGATCACGATCAGCAGGATCACGGCGACGACGGCCGAGATCACCAGCCATTTGGGCATCGTGCGGGCAGGATCGGCCGCCTCAATCACCTCCGACTGCGACGAGGCGAATCGCTGGCCGCCCATTTCCTCGCGCAGCTGGTCGCCGATCTCGTTGCGGTCGAGGCCGACGGCGGCCGCGTAGCTCTTCGCGAAGCCCACAGTGTAGGTCGGAGCGGGAAGATTCTCCCAATCTCCGTTCTCGATGCTCTCAAGATGCCGTTGCGGGATTCGGGTCTGCGAGGCGATGTCTTCGAGACTGAGCTTCTTTTCCTGGCGCGCGGCCTTCAGGCGCTCGCCCACCGTCGGGACGTCGGACTGTCCCAGTTCATCGCTCAGCGGCTCGTCCTCAATGTCGCGCTTGGGCATCGCTCCTGTTTGAGGCATGCGCGCCGAGTGTCAACCGCAAGCTATCCAATGGTGACGGAATGTTTCCGCGCCCAATCGGTCAGCGCCTTGCGCATGTCCTTCGGCGGACGGGCGAGTAGCTGGTCTAGGCGCGCGCGCACTGCCGCCGCATCCAGTGAGCGGACCATCGCCTTGACGGGCCCGACACCGGCCGGAGTGATTGAGAAATTCTCGGCGCCGATGCCGATCAGCGCCATGGCTTCGAGCGGGCGGCCCGCCATTTCGCCGCAGATCCTCGCCGGAACACCGGCGGCGCGGGCGGAGTCGAGTACGCGTTTCAGGAATCTCAGGATCGCCGGGCTCAGCCAATCGTAGCGCTGCGCGAGGCGCGGGTCGGAGCGGTCGGCGGCGAACAGGAATTGCGTCAAGTCGTTCGTGCCGATCGAGATGAAGTCAACACGGGGCAGCAGCTGGTCGAGCATTTCGGCAAGGCTCGGCACTTCGATCATGACTCCGAACTCGATGCGTGCTGGGAGCTTGCGATGCGCCTTGCGCGCCCAATCGACCTGCTCCTCGAAGATGCCGCGCGCTTCTTCATATTCCCACGGCTCGGAGACCATCGGAAACATGACTCGAAGCACCTTGCCCCCTGAAGCCTCGATCAGCGCCCGCGCCTGCGCCCGCATCAGAGTCGAACGGTCGAGCGACAGACGCAAGGCGCGCCAGCCCATCGCCGGATTTTCGGCCTGTTCCTCGGCCTCGTCAGTGAGATAGGGCAGCGCCTTGTCCCCCCCGATATCGACGGTGCGGAACACCACCGGCCGTTCGCGGGCGAATTCGAGCACCTTCGTATAGAGCCGCTGCTGCCGCTCACGCCCTGGCAGAGTGGCAGAGACGAGGAACTGAAACTCGGTCCGGAACAGGCCGATCCCGTCCGCTCCCGTCATGGGAAGCGCGGCGGCATCCTCGGCAAGTCCGGCATTGACCATCACGCTGACTTTCACGCCATCCCGCGTGCGGGCGGGCAGGTTGCGGATCGCGGCGAATTCCGCGCGGCGCCGTTGGCTGAGCGCCATCCGCTGCTCGAAGCCGAGAAGCAGCTGCCGGTTGGGCCGGATGATGACGCTGCCGTTGTCGCCGTCGACGAGGATCGTCTCGCCGTCCTCGACGCTATGGCGAATGTCGTGAAGGCGCCCGATCACCGGGACGCCAATCGCCCGCGCGACGATCGTCATGTGCGAGGTGAGCGAGCCCTCCTCGAGAAGTACGGCCTTCAATCGACGGCGGTCATATTCGAGCAGCTCGGCCGGCCCAAGGTTGCGGGCGATGAGCACAGCGTCGCGGGTGAGGCCCGTCTGGGCGGCGGTGCCCATCCGCCCTGAGACAATCCGGAGGAGCCGGTTCGACAGGTCCTCGAGATCGTGCATCCGCTCCTTGAGCAGCGGATCGTCAATCTCCTGCATCCGCGCGCGGGTGCGCTGCTGGACTCGCTCAATCGCAGCTTCGGCGGTGAGGCCGCTGTCGATCGCCGAATTGATGCGCCGCGACCAGCCCTCGTCATAGGCGAACATCCGGTAGGTCTCGAGGATCTCCTGGTGCTCGCCGGTGGTGCCGAACTCGGCCTCCTTCGCCATATTGTCGATCTGCTCGCGCATCTTCCGGAACGCCGAGTAGACGCGGTCGCGCTCCGCCTCGATGTCTTCGGCGACCGTATGCTCGACCACAATCCGCGGCTCGTGGAAGACCGCCTCGCCCTTCGCCATTCCGGCGACGAGCTTGAGCCCGGAGAGCCGCAGCGGTCCGGCGCTGCGCAAGCGACTGCGGCGGGCGCCGTCGACCAATCGGGCCCCGGCGATCATCTCCGACAGCACCATCGCGACCGTCTGGAGAGCCTCAATCTCGACATCCTCGTAGCCGCGCGGGTCGGCATTCTGAACCGCAAGCACTCCAATCGGGCTTTCGAGGCGGACGATCGGGACTCCGGCAAAGCTGTGGAAGCGTTCTTCGCCGGTTTCCGGACGATAGGCGAAAGAGGGGTGCTGCGCCGCCTCGCCGAGGTTGAGGATGCGGCCTTCGCCGGCGATCGTACCGACGAGACCCTCGCCCATCCTGAGGCGGGTGACGTGCACGGCTTCCTTGCGCAGCCCGTGGGTCGCGAACAGCTCGAGATAATTGTCCCGCAGCAAATAGATCGAGCAGACGTCGCTGCCCATCGCCTCGGCGATGAGGTCGACGACGCGGTCGAGCTTGCTCTGCGCCGAGCCGCGCTTGGCCATGATCTCGTGGAGACCGGTCAGGATCTCGCGAGCGGAAGCGGCGGCGGTGGAGGCCATAGTGCCGGGCTATCAGATGGAGAGAGGCCGTGTCACGCGAGAGGTTCGTGCCTCCTCCTTTGCGGAGAGCGCGGCGCTTCTCTATCGATAAGACCGACTCCGGGAGGGTTGCGTCGAATGCCAATCAGGAAATCCGCACTTCACTTGCTTGCAATGCCGCTCATTGGAGCGGCTTCGATGGTCCAGGCGGCCACCGTCGACCCGGCGCTGTTTCAGCAGCTGCAATGGCGCTCGGTCGGTCCGTTCCGCGGCGGGCGAGTGCTTGCGGTCACCGGCGACCCCAGCGATCCTAAGCGGTTCTACTTCGGTGCGGTGAACGGCGGCGTGTGGGAGAGCGACGACGCTGGGCGAACGTGGGCGCCGATCTTCGACCAAGTGAACGTCGGCTCAATTGGGGCCATTGCGGTCGCGCCGTCGAACCCGAAGGTGATCTATGTGGGCACGGGCGAAGCCGACATGCGCTCCGACATCGCGCAGGGCATCGGCATGTTCCGTTCCGGCGACGGCGGAAAGACGTGGCAGGCGATCGGCCTCACCGACACGCAGCAGATCGCGCGGATCATCGTCGATCCGAAGAACCCCGACGTGCTGCTCGTCGCCGCGCTTGGGCACCCGTACGGGCCGAACACTGAGCGAGGCGTGTTCCGCTCGACCGACGGCGGTCGGCACTGGACCAAGACGCTCTACAAGGACGAGAATACCGGCGCGATCGACCTGCGCTTCGAGCCCGGGAATGCGAATACCGTCTATGCCGCCATGTGGCAGACGCGGCGACCTCCGTGGAACACCTATCCGCCGTCGAGCGGGCCGGGCAGCGGACTGTACAAGTCGTCGGACGGCGGGCGAACCTGGCACCAGATCGTCGGCCACGGCTTTGCCGCCGCGCCGGGGCGTATCGGCATTGCGACAAGCGCGGCGAGCCCGCACCGGGTCTATGCGCTGGTCGATAGCGCCGACACCGCCCAAGGCGGAATGTACCGCTCCGACGACAGCGGTGCGACATGGCGGCACACCACGGGCGACAAGCGCATCTGGAACCGGGGTTGGTATTTCGGCGAGGTCGACGCCAATCCGAAGAACGCCAACCAGTTGTGGGTCAGCGACACGATCATCCTTCGGTCGGACGACGGCGGCGCGCATTTCATTCCGCTGAAGGGCGACCCCACGGGCGACGATTTCCACGCCATGTGGATCGATCCGAAGAACCCCGATCGGCGAATCCTCGGAGTCGACCAGGGGACGCTGGTGACTCTGAACGGCGGCAAGACCTGGAGCAGCTGGTACAACCAGCCTACGGGCCAGTTCTATCACGTCGCGACGGACAATCGTTACCCGTACCGAATTTACGGCGCCCAGCAGGATTCGGGCGCTGCCTCCGTCGCCAGTCGCAACGACAGTCATTTCGACGGCATCAACATGACCGACTTCCACGAGGTCGTGGCCGGCGGCGAAAGCGATGAGATCGCACCCGACCCGCTCGATCCAGACATCGTCTACGGCGGCCGCGTCGACCGGCTCGACCTCAAGAGCGGACAGGTGCGCAATGTCGACCCGACGCTCGCTTTTCCCGACAATTACCGACGGACGTGGACGCTGCCGCTGACCTGGGGCAAGCGCGAGCACGCGTTGTTCTTCGCCAACCAGCGCATCTGGCGCACCGACAATGGCGGTCAGACCTGGACTCCGATCAGTCCCGACCTGACGCGGCAGACCCTCACGGTGCCTCCGAACGTCGATCCGCTGACGGCCGACGCGACATCGGTGAAGGGCCCGCAGCGCGGCGTCATCTATGATATCGGTCCCTCGCCGGTGAAGGACGGGTTGATCTGGGCGGGGACCGACGACGGGCTGATCTGGCGCACCGACGACGCAGGCGCGCACTGGGCCAATGTCACGCCGGCGCAGCTGACGCCCTGGTCCAAGGTCGGAATCATCGAGCCGTCGCACTTCGACGCGAACACGGCCTATGCCGCAATCGACCGCCACCGGATCGAGGACCAGGCGCCGCACATCCTGCGCACGCGCGACGGAGGACGGACGTGGCAGGAGATCGACAACGGGCTGCCGAATTCCGGCGGGCCAAATTCGGTCAATGTGGTTCGCGAGGATCCGGTGCAGCGCGGCCTGCTCTTCGCGGGAACCGAGCGCGGGCTCTACGTCTCCTTTGACGGCGGCGACAATTGGCAGCCGCTCCAGAACGCGCTTCCGGCGACCTCCGTCCGCGACATGACCATCCACGGCAACGACCTGGTGATCGCAACCCACGGGCGCGGCTTTTACGTGCTCGACGACATGATGGCGCTGCGATCGCTCGCGGCGCTTCCGGCGAATGCGACGCGGCTGTATCCAGTCGCGACCGCCGTACGCGTCAACGAGCCGGATTTCACCGGCACGCCAATGCCGAAGGATGAGCCGATGGCGCCCAACCCGCCGCTCGGCGCCTATATCGACTACAGCCTTGCCTCGGCGGCGCGGGGCCCGGTGATGGTTCGCGTGTTCGACGCGAGCGGCGCGCTTGTGAACAGCTTCAGCAGCGCGGACCAGCCGAAGCCGATCGATCTAGCGAAGCTTCCTATAGCGCCCGAATGGGTCGTTTCACCGATTCCGCCGGGCACGACCGCGGGCGCGCACCGGTTCGTGTGGGACCTCCATTATGCGCCGCCTGCCGCATTCAAGGACGATCGCAGCTTCACCGGTCTGTGGGCACCGCCCGGGCGGTCTACGGTCGAGCTCGACGGCGACGGGCAGGCGCGTCGCCAGCCGCTGGTGATCACGCCGGACCCGCGCGTTTCGGTCAGCGAGCAGGCCTTCGATTCGCAGTTCCAGTTGGCGCGCCAGATCGAGCAGTCGCGGGTGCTCGCCCATTCGATGCTGAAAGATGCGGGCGCGCTGAAGGGCAAGCTGCCCAAGGGCAGCGCGGCAGCGCAGCAGCTCGAGGCGTTCGTCGGTACAGCGCCTCCCGCTGAGGGGAGCAGCGACGTGGGAACGCTGATGGGCGTTTCTGACCGGCTCGATACGCTCGGTAACGCGGTCGAGAGCGCCGACGGCGCGCCGAGTCCTGATGAGCTGCGGGGCTATGCAACGCTGTCGGCGGCGCTGAATGCAATCGCGCAACGATGGAACGCGCTTCGAGCGCAGCTTGCGTCTGCGAGCTGAAATCTAGCCGCGGCTTTCCAGCGCGGCGGCGGCTTCGTCGACCAGCTCCTGGATGATCGCCGCGACCGGCTCCTCGCGGGTGACCATGCCGACAGACTGGCCCGCCATCACAGAGCCGGTCTCGATGTCGCCGTCGATGACGGCGCGGCGGAGCGCGCCGGCCCAGTAATGCTCGATCTGGAGTTGGGCCTCGGCCATCTCGACCTCTCCGCGATCGAGCAGGTCGGCAACCTCGCGTTGCTTGGCCGCGAAGTTGACCATTTCCTGGTTCTTGAGCGCTCGTACGGGGATGACCGGCAACCGGGGGTCGATCTGCACTGACGGGATCGCGTCGCGGGCGGAGGCGCGGATGAACATCTTCTTGAAGTTGGGATGCGCGATGCTCTCCGTCGCACAGACGAAGCGGGTGCCGAGCTGCACGCCAACCGCGCCCATTTCGAGATAGGCGGCGATCGCTTCGCCGCGGCCGATTCCGCCGGCGACGAACACCGGAATGTCCTTACTGACGTTGGGCAGGATCTCCTGGGCAAGAACGGAAGTCGACACCGGCCCGATATGGCCGCCGGCCTCCATGCCTTCGATCACCAGCGCATCGGCGCCGGAGCGCATCAGCTTCTTCGCCAGCGCGAGCGCCGGGGCAAAGCAGACCAGCTTCGCGCCATTGCCCTTGATTCGATCGATCGCGCCGCCGGGCGGGAGTCCGCCCGCAAGCACGACATGCCCGACGCGGTGCTTTGCGCACACGTCGATCAGCTCGGAAAGCTGCGGATGCATGGTGATGAGGTTGACCCCGAACGGGCGGGTCGTGCGCGCTTTCGTTTCGGCGATCTCGGTGTCGAGCAACTCGGGGGTCATGGCGCCGCAGGCGATCACGCCGAAGCCGCCGGCATTCGAAATGGCGGAAACGAGGTTGCGCTCGCTGACCCAGCTCATCGCGCCGCCCATGATCGCAACGTCGCAGCCGAGGAACTCGGTTCCGCGGTGCATCAGCTCCGCGAGGCGCTCGTGCCCCTCGGTCGGGTGCACCGCGCGCGGTTCGGCTATCAGACCTTCGCCGCTCATGCCGCCTCCTTCGCATCGAGGCCAAAGGCGGTGTGAAGGACGCGCACCGCGAGTTCCGTATAGTCTTCGGGCACCAGCACGGAGACTTTGATCTCCGAAGTCGAGATGGCGAGGATGTTGATTCCGCGCTCGGCCAATGTCTCGAACATCTTCGCCGCGATTCCGGCGTTGGAGCGCATGCCAATCCCCACCGCGCTGATCTTCACGACGTTCGTGTCGGTGACGATCGCAGCGAAGCCGATCGCGGCCTTAGCTTTCTCGAGCGCGGCAACCGAATGGGCGAGCGCCGCGGTCGGCACGGTGAAGGTGAGGTCACTGGTTTCGCCGGCGCGGCCGCTCTGAACGATCATGTCGACATTGACGTTCGCCTCCGCGAGGGGCGCAAAGATGGCGGCGACAGTGCCGGGCTTGTCGGGAAGCCCGGTCAGCGTGATCCGCGCCTCGTTCTTGTCGTGGGCGATGCCCGTGACGAGCTGGCGTTCCATGTGAAGCTCCTCGATTTTCTCGTCGCCGACGATCAGAGTCCCGGGCTGGTCCTCGAACGAGGACAGGACCTGAAGCGGCATGTTGTAACGCATGGCGAGCCCGACCGAACGGGTCTGAAGCACCTTCGCCCCGACCGAGGCGAGCTCGAGCATTTCCTCATAGGTGATCGCCTCGAGCTTGCGGGCGCGCGGCACGATGCGAGGGTCGGTGGTGAAAACGCCTTCGACGTCCGTGTAGATGTCGCAACGGTCCGCCTCGACCGCAACGGCGAGCGCCACCGCCGAGGTGTCGGAGCCGCCGCGGCCGAGAGTCGCGAGATCGCCCTCGGGAGTCACGCCCTGAAAGCCGGGGATGACCGCTATTCCGCCTTTTTCAAATACGCCTTCGAGGATCGACGCCTCGATATGGTCGATGAGCGCCGAGCTGTGCCCCGAAGCGCGGATCGGCAGCTGCCAGCCCATGTAGGAACGGGCGTTGAGGCCCATCCCCGTGAGGGTGATCGCAAGCAAGCCGGAGGTCACTTGCTCGCCCGACGCGACCACCACGTCATATTCGCGCGGATCATAGAGCGGCGCGGCTTCGCGGCACATCTGCACGAGCCGGTCAGTCTCACCGGCCATTGCGGAGACGACGACGGCGACCTGATTGCCGCGGTCGGCTTCGCGCTTCACCAGCGCCGCTACATGGCGGATGCGCTCGATGCCCGCCATCGACGTCCCGCCGAATTTCATCACGATCCGCGCCATTGCGGCGCGGCTTTAGCTGCTGGGTCCGCCCGCGCAACCGGCGAGCCAGTTGGGCAACCGGTCGGCGGCGATCAGGCGATCGACGTCGATACGCGGGCGCACGACCGCCCACCGCTCACCGTCGACCAACACTTCGGCGGTGAGCGGGCGCGAATTGTAGGTGCTCGACATCGCCGCGGCATAAGCGCCCGCGGTTCGAAAGACGATCAGGTCGTCGGCGTCGACACGGTCCATCTCACGCGCGGTGGCGAAGGTGTCGCCGGTCTCGCACACAGGCCCGACGACATTCGCTGTCCAGCATTCACCGCTCGGGCGCACCGCGTCGATCTTGTGCCAGGCATCATACAGGGCCGGCCGCATGAGGTCGTTCATCGCCGCGTCGACGATTACGAAGGGATGGGCGGCGCCGGGCTTAACCCGGATCACCCGCGACAGCAGGACGCCGGCATTGCCGACGATCAGCCGACCGGGCTCGAAGACCAGGCGAACGCCCCAGTCGCTGGTCACGCGGCGAACCATCGCGCCATAGTCGGCGGGGCTCGGCGGCGGCGCGAGTGCTGGATCGTAGAGGACGCCGAGACCGCCGCCGAGGTCGGCGACGCGGATGTCGTGACCCGCGCTCTTCAATGTGCGCATCAGCTCACCGACGCGGGTAAAGGCGCGGTCCAGCGGATCGAGGCTGGTCAGCTGGCTTCCGATGTGGACGGCGATCCCCTGAACCTTGAGCGCCGGAAGCTCGGCGGCGCGGGCGTATGCGTCGAGCGCTTCACCGATCGCGATTCCGAACTTGTTCTCGGCGGCGCCCGTGGTGATCTTCGAATGGGCGCCGGCAGCGACATCGGGATTGACCCTGAATCCCACCGCCGCGGTGAGGCCCATCGACGAGGCGACTGCGGAAAGCATTTCCGCTTCGGCGACCGATTCCAGGTTGAACTGGTACAGCCCGCCTTTGAGGGCCAGCCGCATCTCGGCTTCGGTCTTGCCCACGCCTGAAAAGACGATTTTCTGGGGCGCCACGCCCGCAGCAATTGCCCGCCGGTACTCGCCGCCGGAAACGACATCCGCTCCCAGACCGGCCATCGCCAACGTCGCCATGACGCCAGCATTGGGATTGGCCTTCACCGCATAAGCGATCAGCGGATCATCGAGACCTTCGAGGCCGGAGCGGAGCGCCTCGACATGGCGGCACATCGTCGCACTCGAATAGATATAGACGGGCGTGCCGACCTCGGCCGCGATCGCGGCGAGCGGCACCTCCTCGCAATAAAGCTCGCCGTCGCGGAGGTGGAAATGATCCATCGCCGACCCAACGCACACTTCTCTTTTCCTTTGCAAGCCGTGGGCGCATGGAGGCGCCATGGCCGCGACCACCATCATCCGGGAGGAAGCCGAGCGCTTTGGCAAGCTCGCCGCCGACTGGTGGGACCCGAAGGGCCGCTCGGCGATGCTTCACAAGCTCAACCCGGTGAGGCTCAAATATGTCCGCGACCAGATCGACCAGCATTGGCAGGCTGACGAGTGCAGCCGGACTCCGCTCGAAGGGAAGACTGCGCTGGACGTGGGCTGCGGCGCGGGCCTT
>JABFXK010000049.1 GCA_013361785.1 Sphingomonas sp. | reverse complement strand
TCAATGGTCTGACGGGCGGCCGCTGCACCTCGTCTTCGCGAGCCTCGCCACGAAGGATCCGCCGGGCATGCTCGCGCCCTTCCGGGGCGTGGCCGAGCATGTCCATTCGGTGCCGATCCCCGACCATGCCTGCTTCACGCCGAGCGACCTGGTCGAAATCGCCGGCGAGCTCGGTTTTGCCGCCGACGCGCACGACAATGTCGCCGAGGCGCTGAGCGCCGCGCCGTCGGACTCGCGCGTGCTGATCTTCGGGTCACTCTATCTTGCCGGAGCGGTGTTGGCCGGCAACGAGCAGGTGCCGGACTAGCTTCGGTCCTCGTGCGCGCCCGGCTCGGCGCCTTCGACGCCCCTCTGCCGTACCGTTTCGGCCACATAGCCGCGCCGCCACATGATGATCAGGATGATCAGTCCCGGGATTCCGAGGAAGGCGCAGAAAATATAGAAATTGATGAAGCCGATACGATCGGCGATGATGCCGGACGGCGTCGTCGCGAAGGTTCGCGCGAAGGCTGCGACGCTCGACAGCAGCGCATATTGGGTCGCGGTGAAGGCAGTGCTCGACAGGCCGGACAAATAGGTCGCGAACACGGTCAGGCTGATCGCCGTGAAGAAATTCTCCGTAGCGACCGCGACCGTTAGCATCGGCACCGAATGTCCCGGTGCCGCCACTGCCGAGAACATGAGGTTCGCGATCATCATGATGATCCCGGCGCCAAGCAGCAGCCGGCTCATGCCGAAACGCGCGATCAGCCCGCCGGCGACCAATGAACCGGCAGCCAGGCACCAGAAGCGGACGAGCTTGTTGATCTCGATATATTGAGTGTCGCTGAAGCCCTGATGCACCAGCATCGGCGCAAGCATGTTCTGCCCCAATGCATTGCCGACCGGATAGGTCATCACGAACAGCAGGATCAGCCACGCACCGGGGCGCTTCAGGAAATCGGCGAAGGGCTCGACGACATTGTGCCGGAGGAACTTCGAGAGAGTAACCAACCCCTCTCGGCTCTTCCTCACGGCGGTATGTTGTCCGGGGCCGAGCCACAGCGACGCAATCGCGCCGGGCAGCACCAGCAATGCCGTAAGCGCGTAGGCCGTCGCCCAGCCGAGCTGCGCTCCCTCGCTGGATGCGAGGAAGATGGTGCCGGCCCCGGCAAGCAGGTCGCCGGTGCGATAGCCGACCTGGTTGGTCGCCGTGCCCTGCGCCAGCTCCGCGTCGGGGAGGGTTTCGATGCGATAGGCGTCGATGACGATGTCCTGCGTCGCCGACAGGAAGGCGACGATCACGCCCCACAGCGCGAAGCGGCCGATGTGATGCACCGGGTCGCTCGCCCCGAGCTCGACGACGCCGATGACGAGCAGCACCTGCAGGGTCCAGAGCCACGCGCGGCGTTGGCCGACGACGCGGCCGAGCAGCGGGATCGAAATGCCGTCGATCAGCGGCGACCACAGGAACTTGAGCGTGTAGGGCGTGCCCAGCGCGAAAGCGAAGCCGATAGTCTTCTTGTCCACGCCGACTTTCGACAGCCAGTAGGACATGGTCCAGATCAGCAGCGTCAGCGGAAAGCCGCTCGAAATGCCGAGGAGAAATGCGCCGAGCGGACGCGGCCGGAGGTAGGAGCGGGCAACGCCGGTGAAGGAGCTTCGGTCGCGAACCACCTTCGGGGCTGATGCCGCCAACGGACTACCGCGCCGGCTGACCGGTTTCGCCGAGCGCCTGGCTGACCTTGGCCGGCCTGTCGGCTTGAACAGTCTCGGCGGCCGCAGCGCGTCGCTCCTGAGCAGTCACTCGCCACCATTCGAGCAGCACGAAAATCGTCGAGACCAGCGCGGTCGCCGCCGTCCAGCGGAACACCGGAGCATAGCCATAAGTATCGAACGCCTCCCCGACGGCGCCCCGGCCAAGCGTTCCCACGAGGGACAGAAGCGAGCCCAGCAGCGCGTACTGGATCGCCCCATATTTCTTGCTGACGATGCTCGAGACATAGGCAACGAAGGCGGTGAGCGCGAGACCGGTGGTAATGTTCTCGTAGCAGATGGCCAGCAGCAGGCGCATCATCCGCTCGTCGCTGCCGAACATGCGTGCCAGCGAGTCCAGCCGCAACAGGTGAGCGAAGCCGTCGATCATCGGGGCTCCGTCCGCGAGATCGGCATAGAGGAAATTGCCCAGCGGCGGCAGGATCGCGCCCATCAGGATCGTCGGGAAGCGGCCGATCTTCGCAAATAGGTAGCCGCCCAGGCTGATGCCCAGCATCGTCATGATGATGCCGAAGATCTTCGACGCGAAGGCCACCTGGTCCTTCGTGTAGTGCATGTAATCGAGATAGAAGGGGTAAGCGAAGCTCGCCCAGATATTGTAGCAGATGGCGTAGGTCAGGATGAACCCGATGGCGGCAAGCACGCCCCAACCCATCCGCGCCGAAAGCTCCGCAAGCGGATCGACCAGTGCCGAATAAAGATGGTTCATCACGGTCCGCCCCGGGCCGTGCGCGGAATCGCGCGCCGTGAGGACCTTGTCGCGGCTTCGCGCAAGGCGGTTCGCAATCGCCGCGATCGCCAGCGGGACGAACACGGTCGCGATGATGATCAGCACGCCCCAGGTCTTCGTGAAATCGGCGACGGACGGAGGCGTCGCCCCCGGTGCTGCAGGCTCCAGCATCGACACCGCGAACGTCACAAGCCGGACGATCGCCCACAGCCAGCTGATGCCGACGATGGCGAGAAGCAAAGCGCGCACGCCTGGCTTGAGCGCGCCCGGCTCGGCGAGTGCGCCATAGAGCTTCTGGCGCTCGGGACGCGGAGTGTCGGGGGCGGTGAAAGTAATGAGCAGAAGCACGACGAAAATCGCTGCCATGATAAGATACACGTTGGGCCAGCTCATTCGCGCGGCGAGCACCAGGGCGATCGCGCCGCCGACAATCGAGGCGGTGCGGTACCCGAACTGGGTCAGCGCAGAGAGCAATTCGATCGGCGATTCCTCGTCGGCCTGATCGATCCGCCATCCGTCGATAGCGATGTCGTGGCTTGCCGACGCCAAAGCGGCGGCGAAGGCGATCAGGACGAAGTTGCCGATCGATGTCGCGGGATTGGTAAGCGCCAGCAACGCCAGGCAGACGGCGATGATCGCCTGACACAGTGCAATCCAGCTCTTGCGCCTTCCGATGCGTTCAAGCCCGGGAATCTGCACGCGATCGACGACGGGCGACCATAGGAACTTGAACGAATAAGCCAGCCCGATCCACGAGAAGATCCCGATCGTCGCGAGCTTGACCCCGACTTCGCCGAGCCACGCCGTCAAAGTCCCGATCAGGAGCGCGAACGGCAGGCCCGAGGAAAATCCGAACGCGAGCATGGTCGCCGACTTGCGCGTCGCGAGCGCTGCCTTGAGCAGCTTCCAACCTTTGGGTCGCTGGCCTGCCATTCTTCCCCTCCGCGCTGCGTCGGATGAAACTTTAGACAGGTTTCACCGGCTGCCTAGCCCCGGCGTGAACGGCGGCGGCGCCTACTCCGCCTGGTCGACGGCGATGAACAGCTCGACGCCTTTGGGCGGCTTGACCTTCTCGCCCTGCAAGTGCCGGTCGACGCACTCGATGGCCTTGCACAGTTGGCGGCCGGTATAAGGCTTCATCACGCAGCCGACTGCCACTTCGGAAGCGCCGGGGTAAGAATGGCCGGTCGCAAACAGCGTCGGAACACCTTTTTCCTTTGCCGCACGGGCGAGCTCAATCCCTGTCTTGTCCTTGCGCAGGCGGACATCGCTGAGGATCAGATCGACATGTTCGCGCTCGAGCACGTCCATCGCATCGTCGAGGGTGTCGACCGTGGCGACCACTTCGTAACCAGCATCGCCGAGCATGTTTTCGTTGTCGAACGCGGTCAGCGGCTCGTCCTCGACGACGAGGATGCGCTTGACGACCTGCTTACGCTTCCCGAACAGCACCGCGGAACCCCGAACAATGACAGCGCAACCGAAACGAACGAGCAAGCGCCGAGTGCCGCTGCGGCAAACCAGCGGGCGCACTGTGCCTGCCGGGCCACAGCGGAGCGCCGGCGGGCCGCAGCGCATCGCCAAGCTCCTGGCCCGGGCCGGCGTGGCGTCGCGCCGGGAAGTCGAACGGATGATCGCCGAGGGACGAATCGCGCTCAATGGCGAGAAGCTCGCGACTCCGGCGACGCTGCTCGCCGATCTCGCAGGCGTCACCGTCGACGGGAAAGCCGTTCAGCCGGCATCGGCGACACGGTTGTTCCGCTTCTACCAGCCGCCAGCGGTTATCACCGCCGCTCGGGACCCGAGGGGCCGAGCGACGATCTATGATCGGCTGCCCGCTGGGCTGCCGCGGCTGATGCCGGTCGGGCGCCTCGATTTCATGACCGAGGGACTCTTGCTTCTGACGAACGACGGCGAGCTCAAGCGCCAGCTCGAGCTGCCGAGGACGGCGGTTGTCCGGACCTATCGAGCACGCGCCTACGGAAGCATCGCGCAGGCGGCGCTCGAGCGGCTCGCGGAAGGGATCACGATCGAGGGCGTGCATTACGGATCGATCAACGCGAACCTGGAACGGCGGACCGGAAGCAATTGTTGGATCGAGATGAGCCTCACCGAGGGCAAGAACCGCGAGGTTCGCCGAGTGCTGGCGCACCTGGGGCTGCAGGTATCGCGGTTGATCCGGACCGCCTACGGCCCGTTCACCGTCGAAGGGCTGGAACCCGGCGACGTCGACGAGATCGGTGAGGCCCAGCTGGAGCTCTTCCGGAAATCGCTCGGATGAGGATCATTGCCGGCGAGTGGCGCGGGCGATCGATCGAAGCGCCGCCCGGATCTGGAACCCGCCCGACGGCCGACAGGGTTCGAGAGACCTTGTTCTCCATGCTTGCGAGCCGGCTGGGCTCTTTCGAAGACTTGCGTGTCGCCGATCTTTTCGCCGGCAGCGGCGCGCTTGGGTTCGCGGCGCTTTCTCGGGGCGCCGAGAGCGTCAC
>JABFXK010000087.1 GCA_013361785.1 Sphingomonas sp. | reverse complement strand
GGGTGGAGCTCGGCCCGCGCCAGGAACATCGAGACGAGGTTTTCGAATCGTTCGAGCTGCCGAGCCAACTTCCCCCGTCTCCAGTTTATTGGGAAAGCGCCACGCCCTCGCTGCGCGGGTCGGCGCCGCCGACCCAGCGGCCGTTCAGCCATTCGATCGCATTGGCCTTGAACGTTCCGGGCGGCAGAGTTTTGACGCTGGCGTGGCCGAGCGCCTGCAGCTGCGGGATCATCGGCTCGAGGAAGGTCCCGCTCTCGACGAATACCGTGTCGCCGGGAGCGTAAATCATTGGCAATGCGATCGCCTGCTGCGGTGTCAAGTGGAAGTCTAACACGCCGATGATCGTCTTCACCACCTGCGCAGGGATGGTCGATCCGCCGGCCGCGCCGACTGCGAGCACCGGATGGCTGTCCGGCCCATAGACGATGGTCGGGCTCATCGAGCTTCGCGGCCGTTTGCCGCCCTCGACCCGGTTGGCCACGGGGCAGCCGTCCTTCACCGGTTCGAAGCTGAAATCGGTCAGTTCGTTGTTGAGATAATAGCCGTTGACCATCAGACCGGACCCGAAGCTGCTTTCGATGGTCGACGTCTCCGAAGCGACGTCGCCCCAGCGGTCGACGGCAACGAAATGCGACGTTCCCCGCTCGGGCTGCGGCACGGGCGTGCAGGTAATCTCGGCACCCGCGGGACCGCCCGGCCGGACGCTCGCCATCGTCGTGGTCGGCGAGATCAATGCCGAGCGGCTCGCCAGATATGCAGGGTTCATCAGCCCGGCGAGTGGCACCCGCACGAAATCCTCGTCGGCGAGAGATTTGTCGCGATCGGCATAGGCAAGGCGCTCGGACTCGGCGATCAAATGCCACGCCGTCGGGTTGTTCGGCCCGAGTGCTGACAGGTTGAACCGCTCGAGCTGCTTCAGCGTCGCGAAGACGGTGAACCCACCCGACGAGGACGGCCCCATCCCGCAGATGCGATAGACCCGATAAGTGCCGCACACAGGCGGCCGCGGCTTCGCCTCGTAAGATGCGATATCGCCCACAGTCATCGGCGCCGGATTGTGCGGTGCGTTCGTGACCGCGGCGACGACCGCCTGAGCGTTCGGCCCGACGTAGAAACTGTCCGGACCCATGCGCGCGATCCGGTCGAGGAGAGCGGCGAAGGCGGGGTTCTTCACCAGCGTGCCGACCGGCTTCGGCTGTCCGTCCGGCTGGTAGAAGATGGCCCGGGCTTCGGCCGAGAGCGCGCCCGTGGCGGGATAATGGAGCAGCGAGTTGTACAGGCGCGGCGTAATCTTGAATCCGTCGCGCGCGAGCTTGATCGCCGGCTGGAACAAGGCCGCCCAAGGCAGCTTGCCGTAGCGCTGGTGCGCGAGCGCCATCATTCGGAGGTTCCCAGGGACGCCGACGCTCTTTCCGCCCGGCTGAGCGTCCTTGAACTCCATCGGCTGGCCGTTCTTGAAGAACCAGGTGCCGGTCGCCGCTGCCGGCGCTTTCTCGCGGCCGTCGAAGGTGACGGGTGCAGCGCCTCGGTCGGAATAGACGAGATAGCCGCCGCCGCCGATGCCCGAGCTTTGCGGCTCGACAACGTTGAGCGCGAGCAAGGTCGCAAATGCGGCATCAGCCGCGCTTCCGCCCTCGTGCAGGATCTCTACACCCGCCGCTGCCGCGCGTGGATCGGCGGCGCTGACCATCCCCGGAACAGTCGCGGGCGCTGAAAGGGTAGGCGATGCGCCGCCGCCAATCGCGAGGGCAGCGGCAATGGAGAGCAAATGACGCAAACGCATGCGAGAGCCGCTACTCGGTCCCGACTGCCTCGGCAATGTTTCCAAACCCTTCGCGGCTGACCCGCTCGGCGAGACCGGCGGCGATCCTGCGCGCGATTGCCGGACCTTGGTACACCATCGCGCTATAGAGCTGGACAAGGCTGGCGCCCGCTCGGATCCGCTCCCACGCATCGTCCGCAGTGGCAATCCCGCCGACTCCGATCAGCGGAATCTCGCCGCCCGACGCCGAGCGGAATTCGCGCAGCGCCTTGAGCGCCAGCGGCTTCAGCGGCGCGCCCGAAAGGCCACCCGCCTCGTCACGCCATTTCGACTTGAGCTGAGGCCGCGAGACGGTCGTGTTCGATACGATAATCGCATCGATCCCATGCTGGATCGCGACACGGACGATCTGGTCCGGCTCGCCTTCACCGAGGTCCGGTGCGACTTTAAGAAAGATCGGCGGTCCTTTGGGATCGCGCGCTCCCTCGACCGCCGAGAGCAGCGCCCTCAGCGTCCCTTCGTCCTGGAGCTGCCTCAGCCCCGGCGTGTTGGGCGAGCTGATGTTGATCGTGAGGTACCGTGCAACCGGACTCATCGCGCGCACGCCTTCGACATAATCGGCGATGCGATCCTCGCTGTCCTTGTTGGCGCCGATATTCACGCCGATGATTCCGTGAACGTGGGTGCAATCGAGCAGGCGCTGGAAGGCGGAAGGCTGGCCCTGGTTGTTGAAGCCCATGCGGTTGATCACCGCGCCGTCGTCAGCGAGCCGGAATAGCCGCGGCTTGGCATTGCCGGATTGCGGCTTCGGAGTGATCGTGCCGACCTCGACGAACCCGAAACCGAGGCCGAGCATCTGCTCCGGCACCTCGGCATCCTTGTCGAAACCAGCCGCAAGCCCGACGGGCGACGGAAAATCGAGACCCGCCACCGTGCTTCTGAGCGACGGAGGAAAATCCGGCGGGCGGCGCCTAGGGGCAAGCTTCAGCGTCGCGATCGTCGCCCGATGCGCCCGCTCGGCGTCGAGCACGAAGGCGAGCGGGCGAACGAGCGAGTAGAGTGACACGCGGGCCGTTCCGCCTTGCATCGGACCTCTTGTCAAACTAAATCGGAGTAGAACAGTCCGATATGCGCCTGAGCCATCTTGCCGATTATGCGGTCGTGTTGATGACCGCCGCCGCCCGCCGTCCCGCGGGGGCCCGCCTCAGCGCGACCGAGCTTTCCGCAGAAACTGGCGTGCCGCTTCCGACCGCCCAGAAGCTGATGGGTCAGCTCGCCGGCTCCGGGCTACTTACCAGCGCGCGCGGCGCGACAGGCGGATTCGCGCTGGCAAAGCCTGCCGCCGAAATCACGCTCGCCGACATCGTGGAAGCGGTCGAAGGGCCGATCGCGATGACCGTCTGCTCGGAAGGCCGCAACGACTGCGCGCTCGACGCGCACTGCCGGGTGAAGCCGCACATGGGCGTGGTCGGCAACGCGGTCCGGGGGGCACTTGGCGCCGTCAGCCTGACGGAGCTGGCGCGATGAACGAAGCCGTCAAGAACGCCGAGATCCGCGACAAGATCGCGCAGGATTACGAGTGGGGCTTCGTCTCCGACGTCGAGCAGGAGTTCGCGCCCAAGGGTCTTTCCGAACACACGATCCGCTTCATCTCGGCGAAGAAGAACGAGCCCGAATGGATGCTCGACTGGCGGCTCAAGGCCTACCGCGCCTGGCTCGAGATGGAAGAGGTCAGCTGGGCCAAGCTCGACATCCCCGAGATCGATTACCAGGACGCATATTATTACGCGGCACCCAAGGCGAAGCCGAAGCTCGCGTCATTGGATGAGCTCGATCCGGAGATCCGCCGCACCTACGAGAAGCTCGGCATCCCGATCGAGGAGCAGAAGGTGCTCGCCGGGGTGGAGGGCGCGGCCAAGGTTGCGGTCGACGCGGTGTTCGACAGCGTCTCCGTCGCCACCACCTTCCGCGAGGAGCTGAAGAAGGCCGGGGTCATCTTCCTTTCCATCTCCGAAGCGATCCGCGAGCATCCGGCGCTGGTGAAGAAATATCTCGGCAGCGTCGTCCCGCAGCGCGACAATTATTTCGCCTGTTTGAACAGCGCAGTCTTTAGCGACGGCACCTTCGTCTACGTGCCCGAGGGCGTCCGCTGCCCGATGGAGCTGTCGACCTATTTCCGGATCAATGCCGAGAACACCGGCCAGTTCGAGCGCACCCTGATTGTCGCCGACAAGGGCGCTTACGTCTCCTACCTCGAAGGCTGCACAGCCCCCATGCGCGACGAGAACCAGCTCCACGCCGCCGTGGTCGAGATCTTCGCGCATGAGGACGCGGAAGTTAAATATTCCACCGTCCAGAACTGGTATCCGGGCGACAAGGAAGGCCGCGGCGGAATCTTCAATTTCGTCACCAAGCGCGCGCTCTGCTCGGGCGACCGCTCGAAGGTCAGCTGGACGCAGGTCGAGACCGGAAGCGCGATCACCTGGAAATATCCGAGCTGCATCCTCAAGGGCGATGGCAGCGTCGGAGAATTCTATTCGGTCGCGCTCACCAACAACCGCCAGCAGGCCGACACCGGCACCAAGATGATCCACATCGGCGCGAACACGCGCTCGACCATCGTGTCGAAGGGCATCAGCGCCGGCCGTTCGAACAACACCTATCGCGGCTTGGTGCGCGTGCTCCCGCGTGCCGAGAACGTCCGCAACTTCACCCAGTGCGATTCGCTGCTTCTGGGCAGCGACTGCGGCGCGCACACTGTGCCCTATATCGAGGTCAAGAACCCGACCGCGACGATCGAGCATGAAGCGACAACCTCGAAGATCAGCGAAGACCAGCTCTTCTACGCGATGAGCCGGGGCCTCGACCAGGAAGCCGCGGTCGCCCTGATCGTCAACGGCTTTGCGCGCGAGGTGCTGAAGCAGCTCCCGATGGAGTTCGCGGTCGAAGCGCAGAAATTGCTGGGGATCAGTCTTGAGGGGAGTGTGGGATGAGTCTTGCCCGCTTCTTGATCGCCGCCGCTGCAGGCGCCGTTTTTGGCTGTTGGGCGGTATGCCTGCTTTTGGCTTTCGGGGACGCCGGCTTTCGACTCGATGGGTCGCAGCAAGGCGCATTTGTGCCGGGCTACTTCCTAATGATTTATGGCCATCCGATTGTGGTGGCGCTTCTCAGCTATCTGGAGCTCCGTAAGAACAAGCAGGCTTGATTGTGCTTCAAATCACCAACCTCCACGC
>JABFXK010000020.1 GCA_013361785.1 Sphingomonas sp. | reverse complement strand
GATCGCTTCAGCGTGCGGCCGTCCTCCAGCCGCCGTGGCGCCCTTGCCGATCATCCGGCCGGAAGCCGAAACGATCACGCAGCCGACGTTAGGGTTGGGAGCGCTCTGGCCTCGCGCATCTTCTCCGAGCGCGATGGCCCTCGCCATCCATTCGCGCTCGTCAGTCAATCCCGAGCTGCTTCGCCAGCTGCTTCATTTGCCGCTGCTGCTCTTTCTCGGCGGCCTGTTTCGCCGCCTGATCCTTCTTCTGGTCGGCGGCGATCTGCGCGTCGGTGCGCTTGGGCGAATAGAGGTCGACGTCGACGACCTCCGGCTCGGGCGCCGTGCCCATTTTCGAATCGACGACGAACTCGATCACGATGATCGCAGTGATGAGCAACGCGAGACAGGCGCCGATCACCTGCTCGCGGCTGCGCTGGCGCATAAACGCGAGCAAGTCGCGAAGCGCGGCGGTCGGACCGGACGGGCGCGGAAAGAAGGACATGGCGTAAAGATAAGGCGCGCCTGCCGTGTTAGCCAGCCGTCAGCGCCGCGCGGCCGCCTCCAGCCGCCTCACGATCATCTCCTTGCCCATCACCAAAACGAGCGGCGCCATTTCGGGCCCGCTCTCGCGGCCGGTGAGCGCCAGGCGAAGCGGGTGGAACAGGTCGCGGCCTTTCTTGCCGGTGCTGCGCTTAAGCTCGTCGGTGAGCGCGCGCCACGGCTCACCGGACCAGTCGATCTTTTCGGCGAGACCAGCGGCTTCCTTCACCAACAGCCGCTCGTCGTGGCCTAGCTCGGGCGGATCGACATCGCCGTGGAGAACGGCCAGCCAGCCCGCAAAGTCGCCCAGCCGCTCGATGTTACCGCGCAGGGCAAGCCAGTCCTGCTCGGTGGCGCCCGCCGGAAGACGGTCCGCAACCAAAGCATAATCGAGATGGTGGAGAAGCCGGGCATTGATCAGCTCGACCTCGTGCGGATCGAAATGGGCAGGCGCCCGGCCGAAGGTGGAGAAATCGAAGCTTTCGGCCAGTTCCTCGACAGATGCGATTGGTTCGACCGGCTGCGAAGTGCCGATCCGTGCGAGCACATCTAGCAGCGCGATCGGCTCGACGCCCTCCTCGCGGAGATGCTCGGCACCATAGGAGCCGAGCCGCTTCGACAGTTTGCCTTCCGCCGCAACTAGCAGCGCCTCATGGGCAAAGAGCGGCGGCTTGCTCCCAAGCGCCTCGAACATCTGGATCTGAACCGCGCTATTGGAGACATGATCCTCGCCCCGCACGACATGCGTCACGCAGAGGTCGATGTCGTCGATCACGCTCGGCAGCAGATAGAGCCAGCTTCCATCCTCGCGCCGAACGACCGGGTCGCTGAGCAGCTTCGGATCGAACTTCTGCTCACCGCGGATGAGGTCATTCCAGGCGATGGGTGAATGGTGGTCGAGCCGGAAGCGCCAGTGCGGCGGCCGGTCCTCCTGCGCCGGCGCATCGGCGGGCTTGCGTTCGTAAACCGGCGGCAGGCCACGGCCCAGGAGCACCTTCCGCCGAAGCTCCAGCTCCTCCGGCGTTTCGTAGCAGGCATAGACGCGCCCGGCGGCTTTGAGCCTGGCGAATTCCCTCTCGTACAGATCGAAACGCTGCGACTGCCGAACCAGCTTATCGGCCGTCAGACCGAGCCACTCGAGATCGTCGCGGATGGCGAGGTCGAACTCGTCGGTCGAGCGCTCGCGGTCGGTGTCGTCGATCCGGAGGATGAAGGCGCCCCCTTCCTTCCGCGCGAAGAGGAAGTTGTGCAGCGCGGTGCGGATGTTGCCGACATGGAGCCGTCCGGTGGGCGACGGCGCAAATCGCGTTACCACACTCATCGCGGCGTCTTCACCTGCGGGCCGGTATGGAAGAAATTGCTGATCGGATAGCGCCGGTCGCGGCCGAAGTTGCGCGTGCCGATCTTCACTCCAGGGGGCGCCTGGCGGCGCTTGTACTCGGCCTTGAGGAGCTTCGATTCGATGTCCGCGACCAGCGCGACGTCCTCACCCGTGGCGTTCGCCACCTCGCGCACCGACATCTCCTTGTCGACAAGCCCTTCGAGAATGCGGTCGAGCACCGAATATGGCGGAAGGCTGTCCTCGTCCTTCTGCCCGGGGCGCAGCTCCGCGGTCGGCGGCGTGGTGATCACCCGCTCAGGCATCACCGGGCCGTCGGGGCCGAGGCCGGTCTCGGGCTTGTTCGAGTTCCGCCAGCGGGACAACGCGAACACCGTCGTCTTGTAGGCGTCCTTGAGCACCGAATAGCCGCCGGCCATGTCGCCGTAGAGCGTGGCATAGCCGACACTCATTTCGCTCTTGTTGCCGGTCGTCAGCACCATCTGCCCGCCCGAGTTGGACAGCGCCATCAGCGCCACCATCCGCAGTCGCGCCTGCACATTTTCTGCTGCCAGACCGCTCATCTCGGGAAGCATCTCCGCGACGGCCTCGACCGCCGGCGCTATCGAGATGACGTCATGCCTGCAGCCGAGCAGCCGGGCGCATTCGCGCGCGTCCTCGAGACTCTCGTCGCTCGTATATTTCGACGGCAGCATCACGCAGGAGACGCGGCCGGGGCCGAGCGCGTCGACCGCGATGGCCGCTGACAGCGCGCTGTCGATCCCGCCCGACAAACCGAGGATCACGCCCTTGAAGCCGTTACGCTCCACATAATCGTGAAGCCCCAGCATCATCGCGCGATAAATATCTTCGGGATAGGAATCGAGCGGGTGGCCGGCGCGGGTCTCGCATCGCCAGCCGTCGCTGCCGCGCACCCAGTCGGTGACGAGGAACTCCTCCTCCCAATCGGCCATCTGCACCACCGTCTCTCCATCGGGATGCATGACGAAGGACGAGCCGTCGAAGACGATCTCGTCCTGGCCGCCGACGCGATTGAGGAAGACGAGCGGGAGTCCGGTGCTCGTGGTGCGCGCCCGGGCGAGCCGCTCGCGCGTGTCTATCTTGTCGAGCTCGTAGGGGCTGCCGTGGGGCACGAGGAACAGCTCGGCCCCCTGATCGGCAAGGTGCGCGCAGACGGGCTCCAGCCACATGTCCTCGCAGATCGGCACCCCGAGCTTGATCCCGCGCCACTCGATCGGGCTCGGCAGTGGCCCGGGCGTGAAAATCCGTTTCTCATCGAACGTGCCGTAATTGGGGAGCTCGTGCTTGAACGTGCGGCCGATGACCCGGCCGGCGTCAGCCAGCAGCATCGTGTTGTAGTTGAGGCCGCCCTCGTGCGTGATGGTCCCAATCAGCATCGCGGGACCGGGCTCCGTCGTCGCGGCGATCAGCTGGTCGGTGCATTCGCGGACGCGCCGGACGAACTCGGGTTTCAGCACCAGGTCCTCGGGCGGATAGCCGACCACCTGAAGCTCGGGACACAGGAGCAGGTCCGTGTCCTTTGCCCGCCGGCGCATCTCGAGCATCGCGGCCGCATTGCCCTCGAGATCGCCGACGCGCTGGTTCATCTGCGCCAGAGCGATCTTGAGGCGGTCGGTCATGCGGGCGATTTAGCGATCCGCGGCGCTTCGGCAACCTTTACGGAACCGCGCCTGTCTCGCTAAAGCCGAGTCGGCGCTGGGGGATAAGTCCAAATGAAACTGCTCGCGGGAAACAGCAACCTGCCGCTGGCCCGGTCAATTTCCAACTATCTCGAGGTGCCGCTCACCGACGCGAGCGTGCGCCGCTTCGCCGACGAGGAAGTGTTCGTCGAAATCAACGAAAATGTCCGCGGCGAGGACGTGTTCGTGATCCAGTCGACATCCTATCCGGCCAACGACAATCTGATGGAGCTCCTGATCTGCATCGACGCGTTGCGGCGCGCGTCGGCCAAGCGGATCACGGCGGTCCTCCCCTATTTCGGTTACGCGCGGCAGGACCGGAAGCCTGGACCGCGAACCCCCATCTCGGCGAAGCTCGTGGCAAACCTGATCACTACCGCGGGTGCCAACCGGGTCCTGTCGATCGACCTCCACGCGGGCCAGATCCAAGGCTTTTTCGATATCCCCACCGACAACCTCTTCGCGTCGCCCGTCATTGCGACGGATATTCGCGCCCGCTTCGGCAACCGCGACCTGCTGGTCGTCTCCCCCGATGTCGGCGGAGTCGTCAGGGCGCGGGGACTCGCGAAGCGCCTCAACAACGCTCCGCTCGCGATCGTCGACAAACGGCGTGAGCGGGCAGGTGAGTCCGAAGTCATGAACATCATCGGCGACGTCGACGGACGCACTTGCATCCTTGTCGACGACATCGTCGATTCCGCAGGGACTTTGTGCAACGCGGCCGCCGCACTGAAGCAACAGGGCGCCGTCGAGGTGTTTGCTTATTGCACGCACGGCGTCCTGTCCGGCGGAGCCGCGGCGCGTGTAGCCAGTTCCGAGCTCAGCGAACTGGTCGTCACCGATTCGATTTCGACCGGAGAAGCGGACCCGAAGGGGAGCAAGATCCGGCGGCTCACGATCGCTCCGCTGATCGCCGAGGCGATCCGGCGGATTTCCGACGAGGCATCAGTTTCCAGCTTGTTCGACTGAGCGCCTGCCGGCCGCAGTCATTTGCTTCGATCAGTATCGGGACAGGATTTGGGCCCGAGCCGCGGCATATTCCTGCGGCGTGACACGTCCGTCGCCATTGGCATCCGCCATCTTCCGAAATGCGTCGGCCGCCGCGTCGGCTTCGTTCGGCTCAAGCAAGATGTCGCGGTTGGAATCGAAAAATTTCAGTGCCCAGTTCATCAGCACCCAGTCGCGCTCGAACAGCTGCATGGCCGCTGGGGGCCTCTTCAAGCTCGCCTCAGTAGCTTGAGCGAGCGCTGGCGCGGCGGACATCAGCAGGCAGAGCAGAGCGAACGGGCGAAGCATGCGCCCCAAACGCTCGAACTCGAAGCGCGTTCAGGCTTGCGGCGCGATTGCCGACCGAACCGCTTTGTGCAGCGCGTCGGGCCGGACTGGCTTGGCGAGCAGCGGCGCATCTGGCGCGGTGCGCTTGACCGCTTCGGTCTCGCT
>JABFXK010000010.1 GCA_013361785.1 Sphingomonas sp. | reverse complement strand
CTCCAGTAATTTGCGCAGCCGACGGCGTTGGTTTCGGTGAGGCCATAGCCGAGCGCTGGCTGGGCGTCCGGGAACTCGCTCTGCAGGCGCTCCACGTGGCTGACGGGCCGGGGCGCGCCACCTGCGGTGATATCCTTCAGCGACGAGAGATCGTATTTGTCGCGGTCGGGGTGGTTCATGAGCTCGAGGCTCATCGTCGGCACCCCGACGAAATAGGTGACCTTCTCCTGTTCGATCAGCCGCAGCGCCTCGCCCGCATCCCACTTGGGCATCATCACCATGCATCGGCCGACGACGAAGCTGTTAAGCATCACCGGTACTTCGCCGGTGACGTGGAACAGCGGGACGCTGACCAGCGTCCGCGGTGGGCGGGCCGGCGCCCGGCCCTCTTGCGTGAGCAGTCCGAGCAGGACGATCAATCCCGTCGCATAGGTGTAGACCGCCGTCGTGACCGCCCCATGCGTCGAAAGCGCGCCCTTCGCCGCGCCGGTCGATCCAGAGGTGAACAAGATGGTCGCGTCGTCTTCGGGGCTCAGCTGCGGCAGTTCGACGCTCGCGTCGTCGCTCGAGAGCAGTGGCGCGAGCGCCTGCTCCACCGGAAGCTCGACCCCGATGTTGACGATGTCGCGGTCGCTGCAGCGCTCCGCAATCCGCTTTGCACGCGGCGCATCGGCGATGATCAGCTTCGGATCGGTGAGCAGGACCGCATGCTCCATCTCGACCGGTTCCCACCAGCCGTTGAGCAACGTCGCTACGCCGCCGGCTTTGACGATCGCCATGTGGGCGATCACCCATGACGGGCAGTTGCGCATCGCGATGCCGACGCGGTCGCCCTTGGCAACGCCCCGCGCCACAAGCGCATGCGCGAGCCGTTCGGAGATTCGATCGAGATCGGCGAAGGTCAGCCGCTCGTCGTGGGCAACCACGGCTTCGTTCTCAGCGTTGAGCGCGCAGAAGGTGTGGAAGAAGGACGGGAGCGTCGAAGGCAGATTCTCAACCACCGCTCGGCCGAGCTCGTCGCGGCCGATGACGAGCCGACCGCCGGGTCCGGTGACCCTCGCAAGTTCCTCGTCGAAGCGGCAGTCGAGCTCGCTCGGCATTCCGGTCTGGCTTCCTTTGCCTTTGCTGACACGCGCCTTATGAGGCGCTGAACATTCAGGGGGAAGTCCTTGCAAGCCGACCAGTATCCCGGGTTCACCAAGTTCACCGATCTGGGCCTCTCGCCGGTGGCGCTGCACATCGGGGCTTTCGATCTCAGGTGGTACAGTCTGGCGTACCTCGCCGGAATCTTCATCGGTTATTGGTATTTGCTGAAGCTGCTGAAGCAGCCCGGCGCACCGCTCAGCCGCCGCCATGCCGACGATCTCGTCTTCTATGCCGCGCTTGGAGTGATCCTCGGCGGGCGCATCGGCTACGTCCTCTTCTACAATTTCGGTCAGTATCTCCATCATCCGATCGAGATCCTGAAGCTATGGGACGGCGGGATGTCGTTCCACGGCGGGCTGATCGGGACTTGGCTCGGAATCTATTATTTCGCCCGCAAGGAGAAATTGTCGTGGATGCGGATCGACGATTACGTCTCCTGCTGCGCACCAATCGGGCTATTCTTCGGCCGCCTCGCCAATTTCGTAAATCAGGAGCTTTGGGGCGCCCCCACGAATGTTCCGTGGGCGGTCCGATTCGTCGAGGTGAATCAATACGGCCAGCGCTTCCTCGGCCCACCGCGGCATCCGAGCCAGCTCTATGAAGCCTTCTTCGAAGGCATCGTCCTGTTTTGCATCCTCGCCTGGATGTTTTGGAAGACCAACGCACGGTACGAGCCGGGCAAGCTCGTCGGCGCGCTGGGCTTCTTCTACGGAATCTTCCGCTTCGGCGTGGAGTTCATTCGGGAGCCGGACAGCCAGCTTGCCCGCTTTTCGCAGATGACAGGGCTGCACATGGGGCAGTGGCTGTCGATTCCGCTGATCGTCCTTGGCGCCTATTTGATGTTCACCGCCAAGAAGCGGCGGGTTCGGGCGGAACCGGCCGCCGGCACCGCCTCGGTAGCGTGACTCCGCTGGAGCGCGCGCTTCGCGAACGTATCGGGGCGGAGGGGCCGATCAGCGTCGAAGCCTTCATGGAAGCGTGCAATTCCTATTATTACGCGACCCGCGATCCCCTTGGCGCTGATGGCGACTTCACCACCGCGCCGGAGATCAGCCAGATGTTCGGCGAGCTAATCGGCGCGGCACTTGCGGACGTCTGGAGGCGCGCTGGAGCACCATCTGACGCGATCTACGCGGAGCTCGGCCCCGGACGCGGGACGCTCGCCGCCGATGCGTTGCGCTTGCTCCGCTCCGGCGGGTTCGGCGGCGATGTTCACTTCGTGGAGACCAGCCCCGTGCTTCGCCAAGCACAAGCAAGAGCTGTTCCCGAGGCCCGCTGGCACGATGCCTTGGAGGATCTTCCGGCGCGGCCGCTGCTTCTGGTCGCCAACGAGTTCCTCGACGCCCTGCCAATCGTGCAGACGGTCGATGGCATAGAACGGCGCGTGAAGATCGCGGCCGCAGGACTCGCTTTCGATCGTGACGGCGAAATCGTGGAAAGTTCGCCGGCGCGTGATGCAGCCGTTTCAACGATCGCAATTTGTCTTGCGGCCAGGGGCGGGACGGCAATTATCATCGATTATGGCCATGAACGAAGCGCGGGAGGCGACACGCTTCAGGCAGTCCGGGGACACGGCTTCGCGCCGGTGCTCGATGAGCCAGGCGAGCAGGATCTCACCGCCCATGTTGACTTCGAAGCCGCGGCGCGAGCGGCGCGCGACGCGGGCGCATCGGTCACAAAGCTGGTGCCCCAAGGCGAATGGCTGATCCAGCTCGGCATCGAAGCCCGTGCACAGGCGCTCTCGCGCGCCAATCCGGAACGAGGGCAGGATATCGAAGCCGCGCTTCAGCGTCTCACGAGCGCCAATGGGATGGGCAGACTGTTCAAGGTCCTCGCGCTGCATTCGCCCGAGTGGCCGGCGCCGGCGGGGTTCGCATGAGTGTCGACTTTCGACCCGCCGAACTGACCGATGCGGCGGCGCTGCGGGAGCTGTTCGCTGAAAGCTTCGTGGAAACTTTCGGCCATCTTTATCGCCCCGCCGATCTCAACGAATTCCTAGCCACGAACTCCGAAGCTAAATGGCACGGCAATCTCACCGATCCGCAGGTTGCGATCCGCGTGGCGGACAATGACGGCGAAATCGTCGGTTTCGTCGAGCTCGCGCCAAAAAAACTGCCGTACGAGACGGCTGCGCCGGCGATCGAGCTGAGGCGACTTTACCTCAAGAGCAGCGCCCATGGCCGCGGCATCGCCGACGAGCTGATGAAATGGGCGCTTCAGGAGGCTGCCGCGCGCGGAGCGCAGGAACTCGTGCTCTCCGCCTACGTCGACAACACCCGCGCCCGCCGCTTTTACGAACGCTACGGCTTCGAGGTGGTCGGCAAATATGATTTCATGGTCGGGAGCCAGGCCGACGAGGACCTGATCCTGCGGCACGTCATCATGCAGGCGCACGCATGAGCGGAGTCGAGGTCATCCGGGCGGTGTCGCTCGGCGGATTCCCGCACGGTTTCCTTGGCCGCCGCGGTGGGGTTTCGACAGGCCAGCTTGAAGGACTGAACGTCGGCTACGGCAGCAGCGACGACCGTTCGGCGATCGACGAGAACCGCCGTCGCGCAGTCGCGGCGCTCTTGCCCGACGCGAAGCTTGCGACCGTGCACCAGGTCCATTCGGGCGAGGTGGTGCTCGTGGATGAACCCTGGGCGCAGGACGAGCTCCCCCGCGCGGACGCGATGGTCACCGACCGGCCCGGCCTGCTGCTCGGGATTCTGACGGCGGATTGCGCGCCGGTGCTCTTCGCCGACGAGGAAGCGGGCGTGATTGGAGCTGCCCACGCCGGCTGGCGCGGAGCGCTCGCCGGGGTGACCGATTCGACCATCGCGGCGATGCAGCGGCTCGGTGCCCGTCGCGACAGCATCCATGCCGCCGTCGGGCCGTGCATCGGGCAGCCCTCTTATGAAGTGGACGAGGATTTTCGCGATCGCTTTATCGAGCACGAGCCGGATAACGAACGATTCTTCACCGCCGGACCCGCGGGAAGGCCGCATTTCGATCTCGAAGCCTATGTCGTCCACCGGCTGATCGCGGCCGGCGTCGGGGAGGTCGAAGCGCTCAACCTCGATACCTATGCTCACCCGGACCGGTTCTACAGCTATCGCCGTGCAACCCATCGCGCCGAAGCCGATTACGGGCGCCAGCTGAGCGCCATCGCCATCAGCGGCTAGTCAGCACGCTGTCCCAATCCGGAACATTTCGGATTGCGCTGTCGCTTCGTGCCGCCGCTTGCCTCAATTGGGCGGCCGAAATCGCTTGGAGGTTCGGCAATGACCATCATCCGCAGACTGTTTCGCGACGACAAGGGCGTCGGAACCATCGAATATGCGCTCGTGGCGATGCTCATCTCCGTCGCGGCGCTCTCCGCTTACGCGAATCTCGGCAGCAAGGTTCAGTCGCATTGGTCGAACAGCTACGGAGCGATTTCCGCGCATCTCGGCTAGAGTGGATCGGCCTAGCGGCACCGCGAGGCTGTGATTAGGGAGAGTCGGGAACGAGGAGACCCGATTTGCCCAGCCAGAATGAGAATGAGAACGAGATCAGCGGCACTCTCGCCCCTCGGCCGCCGAGGCCGTCGACGACAACCATCGGCAACCACAAGCTGAAGCCGTCCACCCTGATGATGGGGTACGGCTTCGACCCTGAGCTCAGCGAGGGTTCGCTGAAGCCGCCGATCTTTCTCACCTCGACCTTCGTGTTCGAAAGCGCCGCGGCCGGGAAGCGGTTCTTCGAAGGGGTGACGGGCAAGCGCCCCGGCGGCGCGGAAGGGCTCATTTAGTCGCGGTTCAACGGACCCAATCAGGAAATCCTCGAGGACCGGCTGAGCCTGTGGGAGGAAGCCGACGACGCGCTTGCTTTCTCGAGCGGCAT
>JABFXK010000150.1 GCA_013361785.1 Sphingomonas sp. | reverse complement strand
GTCGCCGACGATCGTCACGGTTCGGCGGTTGTCGTCCTCGTCGGCGAGATCGACCGTTGCTCCGAACCGAACTTGGTCGCGCACTTCCTGGCGGGACGGATCGACCACCTTCGCATCTTTCATGATTCGGGCGAGATAGCCGAGCCGGCGGTCGATCTCGCGCAGGCGTCGCTTGCCGTAGATGTAATCGGCATTCTCCGAGCGATCGCCGAGCGATGCGGCCCACGAGACCGTCTCGACGATCTTCGGCCGCTCGAACCCGAACAAAGCGT
Source organism: Sphingomonas sp. (assembly GCA_013361785.1). Classification (GTDB taxonomy): domain Bacteria; phylum Pseudomonadota; class Alphaproteobacteria; order Sphingomonadales; family Sphingomonadaceae; genus Sphingomicrobium. The sequence continues at coordinate 4,755 of JABFXK010000150.1, read as the reverse complement.
CATATTCGGCGCGGATCGCCGCCAGTCCCTGCGGGGTGATGTATCGTTCGGCCACTCGGCGCGGACTATCAGCCGGGCCGGTTTTTCCCAAGATAGCGCGAGACATGAAGCGCGGTTTGCTGCGATTGGCCGCCCCTCATCGAATCGTACACCACGGTATTCTCGATGACGTGTTGAACATAGCCCCGCGTCTGGTCGAACGGGATCGCCTCGATCCAGGCGACGACATCGACATTGCCGCGGGGGTCGCCGAGCTGGCGCACCCATTTGCTGACATTGCCGGAGCCTGCGTTGTAGCTCGCCACCGCAAGCGGGACGTTGCCGCCCCAGATGTTGAGCATGCGCTGGAAATAGGCCGAGCCGAGCATGACGTTGTAATTGGGGTCGCTGAGCAGCCTCGAGCTGTCGAAGCCGACGTCCAACTTGTTGGCCTGCTCGCGCGCAGTGCCGGGCATCAGCTGCATCATTCCGCGCGCTCCGGCATAGCTCACGGCGTAACGGTCGAACGAGCTTTCCTGCCGGCTGATTCCATGCGCCAGCGACCAGAGATTGCTCGAGACCGTCGCCGGTAAGGTCGGATAGGCCTGACGGACATAGAAGCTCGTTCCGTTGATCCGTGCCATGCGCGCGACCCACACCGGCAGGTCTTCCCGCCTGAGCTGCTGTGCCAGCTCGAGCGCCAGGTTGCGGTCAACGTCATTGTCGAGCGAGCGCGCGAACGACTGAATGAACAGAGTTTCTTCGCCTGAACGGCCCTGTTGAGCGAGAAGCCTCAGCGCCTGAACGATTCGTCGGCTGTTGAACGCGGTGCGCTGAACTGAGGTCGTGGTATATTGCGGCATTGCTGCAGCCGGAGCCGGCACGGCTCGTCCCAGACGCTCTAGCGCCAGCTGGCCATAAAAAAGGTCCGGGTAAGCCGCGGCGCGCTCGAAGTAGGTACTCGCTGTCTGGAAATGACCCGCGGCCAAGGCTGCCCGCCCGGCCCAATAATCGCCCTTCGCCTGCACCTGGAGCGAGTGACCCGCACGTGCATAGCGGTCGAACAGCGCAAGCGCGCCCTGCGGCTCACGCAGCCGCTCGAGCGCGATCCTGCCGCCGAGCCAGGCCAGGTTGCTATAATCGTCGCGTACGTCGAGCGGCTGGTCGGCGACCTGCGCTCCCGCGGGGAGGACGTCCCCAATCTGTCGAGTGATGTTGTAGACGTTCGACCAGTCATGAGCATCCGCCGCATCGTCGGCGAGAAGAAGCATGATGTCGTAGAAGCGCTGCGGATCGCCCGGCTTGATCGTGAAATGGTGCTGTCGTGCAAGGAGATCCTGTGCCGAACGGTCGTTATTGTGCGCTCGGAGATAGCGGGCGCGGGCCATCATCAATCCCGCGTCGCTCGTCACTAGCGAGTTTACCGACTGGTAGCGGCTTTCCGCGTCGGAGGAGTCCTGCAGGAGTGCGACACGTGCTGCGAACACCGCCTGTCGTTCGGGACTCGCAAGCGCGAGGAACCGGGACGCCTCGTCCGGCTGCTTGTCGAACAGGAGCGAATCGATGCGCCGATCGTGATCGGCGCGCGTGAAGCTGGGACTATAGCGTGCCCATATCGCCTGCTGGTCCTGCATGCCGAGGTCCGCCGAAGCCCAGGCATTGCGTGCGGCTTCGAGCGCCTCGGTGCCCCGCCCGCTTGTGGCATAGGCATCGGCGAGTCGGGCCCAGCCGTTGCCGGTCTTCGGCTTGCTCCTGGCGAAGAAGGCGATGACGGTGGAAGCATTCTCGCCCGGTCGCATCGCCTTTTCCGCCCAGCCGCGCATCCGCTCGGCATCGGGCCAATCGGGATTGGCGATCAGGAACGATGCATAATCGGCGAAGCTGTAGCCGCTGCTCTGGCGCAGGCGGCGCCACTGGTCGAGCGAGTAAGCGACGCTAGGACCAGAATAAGGAGCAGCAGAGTAGCTTGAGGACGCGGCATATTGCGCCGAACTCGACGGCGCGAGCGCCAGTAGAACTGGCACCAACAAGACAGCACGCCACATGCTGGACATATTACAGTCCCGCTCCTTATCAGGCCGTGAACGCGGCCCGTCGACCGCTCAACACCTCAGGACGGAGGTAAGTTCATGTTTTCCGGCTCGATTCCGGCGCTTGTAACACCCTTTTCGGGAGGCCGTGTCGCCGAGGACACATTGCGCGAATTCGTCGAGTGGCAGATCGATGAGGGCTCGAACGGGCTGGTGCCGTGCGGAACAACCGGCGAGGTTGCAACCCTAAACGAGGACGAGCACCGCCAGGTCATCGCAGCGGTGGTCGAGGTTGCGAAGGGCAGGGTGCCGGTGATTGCCGGAGCGGGCACCTATGACACCGCGGCGTCGATCGACCGCGCGCGCGCCGCCGCGGACGTCGGCGCCGACGCGGTGCTGGTGGTCGTGCCTTATTATAACAAGCCGAGTCAGGCCGGCCTGGTCGCGCATTTCACCGCGATTGCAGACGCGTCGCCGCTGCCGATCGTCGTCTATAATGTGCCCTCGCGAACGGTCGCCGATATCTCGGTCGAGAGCCTCGCGACTATCGCCAAGCACCCCAAGATCGTTGCTGTGAAGGATGCGACCGGCAACCTCGGCCGCGTTTCGGCGCAGCGGCTCGCCTGCGGCGAGCAATTCATCCAGCTCTCGGGCAACGACGACATGGCGCTCGGATTCAATGCGATGGGCGGAGTCGGCTGCATCTCAGTGAGCGCGAACGTCGCGCCGAAGCTTTGCTCCGAGTTTCAGAAAGCAACGCGCGAGGGCAGGTGGGACGACGCGCTGAAGCTGCAGGACAAGCTCTACCCACTTCATGCGGCACTGTTCACGGATGCCTCGCCGGCGCCTACCAAATATGCCCTCTCTCGAATCCGCAACGATTTTCCCGCGGAGGCGCGTCTGCCGATCGTCGAGCCATCCGAAGCATCGAAGCGCGCGGTGGATGCAGCGCTCGAGCACGCGGGTCTGATCTGACCTTGATGGCCAAGCCGCTCCCGCCGCCATTCGACAAGCAGAAGATCGTGGCCGAGAACCGGCGCGCGCGGTTCGATTATTTCGTCGAGGACAGACTCGAGGCGGGAATCCAGCTCGCCGGCACCGAGGTGAAGTCGCTTCGAGGCGGCGAAGGGTCGATTGCGGAGAGCTACGCGACCGTGGACGGCGGCGAAGTCTGGCTGATCAACAGCCACATCCCCGAATATAGTCATGGCAACCGGCTGAACCACGAGCCGCGCCGTCCGCGGAAGCTGCTGCTCAAGAACCGCGAAATCGCGAAGCTTCAGGGCGCGATAACCCGTCAGGGGCTAACGCTCGTTCCGCTTTCACTCTATTTCAACGGCAGCGGACGAGCGAAGGTCGAGCTGGCGCTCGCTCGGGGCAAGAAGGTCCATGACAAGCGCGAGACGATGAAGGAGCGGGACTGGAAGCGCGAGCAGCAGCGGTTGCTCCGGCACAATGGCTGAGCCCGGCTCCGAATCTGGGCGGATGCGCTGGCTGACGCGCCACATCCCGACGCGCGACACCATCGGCGAGTATCGGCTGCTTCGTCCTTTCGCCGGGCACCTCACGCACCCATCACTGTGGCGGATGAGCCGCCGTTCGGTTCCGCGTGGTGTCGCGGTGGGCTTGTTTGTCGCCATCATCATGCCCTTCATGCACACGGTCATCGCCGCGCTGCTCGCCATCCCGACGCGTGCGAACGTGGCCGTGGCAGCGGTCATCACGCTTGTCGTGAACCCGCTGACGATGGGGCCGATGTATTATGCCGCCTACCACATCGGCGCCTGGGAGCTGCACCACGACGGGCAGCTCGTGGATCCAAGCGCGGCAGCCCAATTATCGGGTGAGCTCAGCCGGTTGCTTTTCTGGATTCATCATGCGTCGGGGCCCATCGCGGTCGGGATCCTGACGATGGCCGTGCTTGCGGCCGCCTTCGGCTATCTCGCTGCATCGGTGATCTGGGCCTCCTGGTCGCGATCGAGGTGGCGGCAGCGCCGGCAGGCGAGGAGGGGCGCTTGAGCCGGCCTGCCGTTCGCAGTCGAAATGCGCGCGACAGTCGATCGCCACTAGCGCGACTTGCAAACCCGCCTTCTGACTAACTAAGGATAAGTATCTGTTTGGAGGGGATTAACATGGTCAGGTTCTTGGCATTCGCTTTAGCTTCAACAGCGGTAGTGGCCGCTAGCCAGGTCGCCAATGTGGCGGCTGTCGCGCAACCCGCGGCAAGGCCTCAATACGGTACTTTCGGCTTTGACACGGCCGGAATGGACAGGAGCGTCGCTCCTGGCGACGATTTCTTCAAATATGCGAACGGCACCTGGGTCAAGAATACCCCAATCCCGCCGGACAAGGCGCGCTACGGCCTCTTCAACGTGCTCGATGACCTGTCCAAGGAGCGGACGCGAACAATCATCGAGGAGCAGACCAAGAACCCCAACAGCAAGATCGGCAACGCCTATCTGAGCTTTATGAATGAAGCGGCGGTCGAGTCGAAGGGGCTTGCCCCGTTCGAGCCGTGGCTGAAGGAAGTGCGGGCGGTCAAATCGAAGGCCGGCCTGCCGAAGCTCTACTCGAATGCCGATCGTCTCGGCATCGGCATCCCTTTCCGGATGTTCGTCGGACAGGACCGCAAGGCTTCCGACCGTTACACGCTGAACGTGTCCCAAGGCGGCATCGGAATGCCCGATCGCGACTCTTATTTGTCGAGCGACCCGAAGCAGGTCGAGACCCGGGCAAAATATCTTCA
>JABFXK010000255.1 GCA_013361785.1 Sphingomonas sp. | reverse complement strand
CATGGCCGTCAGCCTGATCGTGCTGCTCTACGTGACTGCGCGCATCGGCCACGATCTCGCCGGCACAGCAGGTTCCGTCGCTCTGATCGGCGTTTATCTGGGAATTGAGGCAATCCTCTTCTGGAGCACGCGGCGGCGCGCCTGAACTGCAACTCTCCCGGCTGATGCTCGTTACGCCTCCCGAATAACAAACGAGGAGGAAAGCCGTGGGTCTGATCCTCATCATCATCCTGATCCTGCTGCTCATTGGTGCAGTTCCGCACTGGGGCTACAGCAGGGGCTGGGGCTATGGGCCGTCGGGCCTGCTCGGCCTGATCCTGATCATCATCGTCATCCTGGTGCTGCTCGGCAGGATTTAGCTGCACGACCATCAGTCGCGGAGCTGGTCGTCAGTCGGCGACCAGCTCCGCGAATTTATCGAGGTCGATGTTTCCGCCAGAGACGATGCAGACGATCGGGCCCTCGCCGGCCTGCCCGGTCAGCGCCGCCGCGAGCGCAAGCGCGCCCGCTCCTTCAGCGATCGTGCGGGTCTTTTCGGCAATGAGCCGCATCGCCTGACGCGTCTGGTCGAGAGTGACGGTGATCGTCCCGTCAGTGACGGGGCGCATCCGCTGCCACATGCGTTCGGTGACGCTCTTCCCGCCGGCGCCGTCGACAAACGAAGCCTTCCAGTCGGGAAACCACTGCGGACTGCCTTGCTCGATCGAATAGGCATAAGGCGCTGCCGTTTCCGGCTCTGCGCCAAGCACTTTCACATCCGGGCGGAGCGCTTTGATCGGGCTTCCGACGCCCGTCACCAGTCCGCCGCCGCCGATCGCGGCGATCACAGTCTTCACTTCGGGCAGGTCTTCGAGAATCTCGAGCGCCATCGTCCCGTGCCCGGCGATGAAGTCGTAGCTGTCGAATGGGTGGACGAGAGTCCCGTCGAGACCGGGATAGGCATGCGCTTCGGCGATTTTCCAGGCATCCTGATATGATACGGGGATGATCTCGGCGCCGAGCGCCCGCATCCGGTCGAGCTTGGTCTGCGGTGCGGTCTCGATGGCGACGACCGTGCTCGGAACGCCGAATTCCCGCGCCGCATAAGCGACGCCCTGACCGGCATTCCCGGCGCTGATCGTCCACACGCCCTTCGCTCGGTCCTCTTCCGACAGCGCCGCCACGGCATTGGTCGCGCCGCGGATCTTGTAGGCGTTCGTCGGTTGCAGGTTCTCTAGCTTCAGCCAGATTTCCGGCGATTCGGGCCCGAGCTCCAGCTTCACCAGCGGCGTGCGGAGCACCGTGCCTGCGATCCGGCCGCGCGCCGCTTCGACATCCTTGATTTCGATCGGCCGAACCGCTTCCATCGCCGCTCACCTCTCCTGCTTCGCCCAAAGTTCCTCTAAGGGGCGCGCATGAAGACTCTCAAGCTCCTAAATTATGAACGCGATCGCTGGATCGCGGGCGACAGCGCCGTCGAAATCCCGAGCGCGATCGACGGCACACCGGTCGCGACCACCGGCTCGGGCGGGATCGATTTCGGCGCGATGCTTACGCATGCGCGTGAGGTCGGTGGACCGGCGCTGCGCGAGCTCACCTTCCACGAACGCGCGCGGATGCTGAAGGCGCTCGGTCTCGCGATCATGGCGCGCAAGGAGGAGTTGTACGAGCTCAATTACCTGACCGGCGCGACCCGAAAGGACGGCTGGATCGACATCGAGGGCGGCGCCGGAACGCTCTTCTCCTTCTCGTCGAAGGGCCGGCGCGAGCTTCCCGACGCCCACGTGCTTCTCGATGGGCAGCTCGAGGGACTGTCGAAGAACGGCACCTTCGTCGGCCAGCACATCTACACGCCGCTGCAGGGCGCGGCAGTGCACATCAACGCCTTCAACTTCCCCGTCTGGGGAATGCTCGAGAAACTAGCCCCCACTTTGCTCGCGGGCGTCCCGGCGATCGTGAAGCCCGCCTCGGCTACCGCCTACCTCGCCGAAGCCGCGTTCCGGATCATGATCGAAGCGGACGTGCTTCCGCGCGGCGCGATCCAGCTGATCGTCTGTTGAGTCGGCGACCTGTTCGATCATCTGACCAGCCAGGACATGATCAGCTTCACAGGCTCGGCGCACACCGCTCTCAAGCTCAAGTCCCACCCGACGGTCGTGCGCGAGTCCGTGCGTTTCGTGGCGGAGCAGGACAGCCTCAATGCGTCGCTGCTCGGTCCCGACGCCGCGCCCGGAACGCCCGAATTCGACCTGTTCATCAAGGAAGTCGCCACGGAAATGACGGTCAAGGCGGGGCAGAAATGCACCGCGATCCGCCGAGCGATGGCGCCCGCGCACTATCTCGACGCCGTCGAGAAGGCGCTCGCCGAGCGGCTTGCCAAGACGAAGGTCGCCGATCCTCGCGCCGAGGACACGCGCATGGGTGCGCTTGTCAGCATCAGCCAGCGCGACGACGTTCGCAATCGCATTCGAGAGCTGGAAGCCGCGGGTGCGCGCATCGTCGCCGGCAATCCGGACGCTGAGCCGCCGATTCCCGGCGGCGCCTTCCTGCCGCCCGTGCTTCTGCGGACCGACGATCCCTGGAGCACCGCCGCGGTGCACGACTGCGAACCGTTCGGCCCGGTCTCGACGATCATGCCCTACGAGGACATCGCCGATGCCATCGCTCTCGCCAACCGCGGCCGTGGAAGCCTCGTGCTGTCGATGTTCAGCCACTCGCCCGATGCCGCGCGCGAGTTCGTGCAGGGCGCCGCGGCTTATCACGGCCGGATGCTGGTCCTGAACCGCGACAATGCCGCCGAATCGACGGGTCACGGCTCGCCCCTTCCGGTCCTCGTCCATGGCGGCCCCGGCCGCGCCGGTGGAAGCGAGGAGATGGGCGGCGTCCGCGGCGTCAAGCACTACATGCAGCGCACCGCGCTCCAGTCCACGCCAGCGATGATCGCGGCGATCACTGAGCAATATGTCCCCGGCGCGCCCAAGCATGTCATCGACGTCCACCCGTTCCGTCTGAAAATGAGCGAGCTCCATATCGGCGATACGTGGGAGACTCCGAGCCGCACCATCACGCTCGAGGACATCGAGCATTTCGCCGAATTCACCGGCGACAAATTCTACGCTCACATGGACGAGGAGGCCGCGAAGGCGTCGCCGATCTTCGAAGGGCGGGTCGCGCACGGCTATTTGCTGCTGAGCTTCGCCGCCGGGCTATTCGTCGACCCCGATCCGGGGCCCGTGCTCGCCAACACCGGCCTCGAGAATCTGCGCTTCCTGACGCCGGTCTATCCCGGCGATTCGATCCGCGTCGAGCTCACCGTCAGGGCGAAGTCGATCAAGTCCGAAGAGACCGGCCAGGTGCGCTGGGCGGTCGAGGTGTACAACCAGAAGGACGAGCTGGTCGCGACCTACGACCTGCTGACGGAAAACGTGCCGTAAGGCGAGGAACGGCGCTCTCCGGCCATTCGTTTCAATGACGAATTCCCGAAGGAGAGGCCTCATGAAAGTCAGCGAAGTGATGACGCGCGATGTCCAGACGATCCGCCCCGACCAGCCGGTGCAGCAAGCCGCTTCGTTCATGCTCAGCGCCGACGCCGGATCGGTGCCCGTGATCGACGGCGACAGGCTCATCGGAATGATTACCGACCGCGACATCGCGGTTCGCGGAGTCGCCAAAGGCTACGGTCCTGACACGCCGGTGCGCGAGCTCATGACCGACGACATCATCTGCGTGCGCGAAGACGATGATGTCGACGATGTCGCGAGCAAGATGAGCGAAGCCCAGGTGCGGCGGTTGCCGGTGATCGACGACCAGGAGCGGCTATGCGGAATTGTCAGCCTCGGCGACCTCAGCCGCGATGCCGACGAGGACGCCGCCAGCGAAGCGCTGGAAGGCGTTAGCGAGCCTGGCGGTAAGCACCAGCAATAAGGCTTAGCGCCCGATCTCCTCGATCGCCTGATCGACGAGCTTCGCGTCGGTCGACGCATCGTGGCGGTCGGCGATGATCTTGGCGGCGGCCTTTGCCGCTGCGTCCGCGGCGGCGGCGCGGAGCTGTTCCACCGCGGCGCGTTCCTCGGCCGCGATCTTGTCCTCGGCCATGCGCGTCCGGCGCTCGATCAGCGCTTCGGAATCCTTCTTCGCCTTGGCGATGATTTCCTGCGCCTCGTGCTTCGCTCGGTCGATCAGCGCGTCGCGGTCCTTGTCGGCCGACGCGGCCTTGGCTTCATATTCGGCCTTCAGTGCTTCGGCTTCCTTGCGCAGCGCCTCGGCCTCGGCGAGCTGATCGCGGATCAGCTGGATCTTGCTGTCGAGCGCGCGGCCGACCGCGCCGGGGACCTTCTTCCAGATGAGCAGCACGAAGACGATCAGGATCGCGAGCGCGACCCATCCGCCGGGATTCAGCGCGAACGCCGTCGGTTCGGCGGTCTCGGCCGTTGGGGCGGCCGCGGCGATCAGCATTGCGCTAGACATTGAGCTCCGCCTTCACCGCAGCAGCGGCTTCGTTCTTGTCGATGGTGAGACCTGCGACGCGTTGCACCATCTCCTGCGTCGCCTCCGCGGCAACCGCTTCGATCTCGGAGCGCGCCGAAGCAAGCGCATCGCGGATCGACGCCTGGGCGGATTCAACCTTGGCGTTCATCTTTTCGGCCGCAGCCTTGACCTTCGCTTCGGTATCACGCCCGCTCTCGGCCTTCGCCTCCTGAGCGATCCGCCCGGCTTCCGCGCGCGCCGCGTCCATGCGCTCGCGCCACGCAGCTTCGGTCTCGTCGGCGGCGGCGCGCGCGCTCTGCGCGGCTTCGAGGTCGCCGGCGATGCGCTTCTCGCGCGCTTCGACCGTCGACTGGATCTTCGGAACCATCCCCCGCGCGATCACGAAGAAGATGAAGCCGAGCGCCACCGCAAGCCACAGCAACTGCGACAGATAGACCTGGGAGAGCTGCGAAAGTTGAGGCATTTGATGCTCCCGGGGATCGAACCCCGTCTCGTCCTGCTTTAGAAGGCGAACAGGATGAGCATGGCGACGGCGAACGCCATCAGGCCGAGAAGCTCCGCGGCGGCGAAGCCGAGGTACAGACGACCCTGCTGCCCGTCGGAAGCCGCCGGGTTGCGGATGGCGCTCTGAAGGAACGAGCCGAAGACGTAGCCGACGCCCGCTGCGGCGGCGCCGACACCGATGGCGGCAAGACCAGCGCCGATAAGCTTTGCGGAAGCGACATCCATGATTGAACTCCTTTGAAGAAACTGTGGGTTAGTGAAGGTTCACAGCCTCGCCGATGTAGAGCGAGGTGAGGATTGCGAAGACGTAGGCCTGGATCGCCGCGACCAGCAGCTCGATCATGCTCACGAACATGATGAAGGCCATCGACAGCAGCCAGATGCCGATTCCGCCGGCGCTATGGGCGTTTAGCGACTGAACGACGAAATTGCCGAAGACGTCGAGCAGCACGTGGCCCGCGAACATGGCGATGAACGGCCTGAGGCCGAGGCTGAACGGACGCACGAGGAAGCTGATCAGCTCGATCGGCGCGATCACGAACTTGAAGATGAGCGGCGCATCTTTCGGCACGAAGAGCGAGAGGAAGTGCAACCCGTGCTTGTAGAAGCCGACCCCAAGCACGATCGCGAAGGTGATCAGCGACATGACACCGGTGAAGGTGAACTGGGCGGTGATCGTGAACGGGTGCAACGGCGCGTAGATGCCAAGCGGCATGTTGCCCCACAGGTTCGCGAACAGCAGGAACACGAAGGCGGTGAACACCCATGGCAGGAACTTCTTGCCTTCGGGTCCGATACTGACGTTCACCATGTCGTCGACGAAGGCGATGAGACCCTCGACCGCGACCTGCCAGCGGCCCGGCACGAGCTCCCGCTTCATTCCGCCGAGCATGAACAGCCAGATCGTGCCGAGCACGACCAGCGTCCACAAGGCGCTGTTAGTGAAGACAAAGGGATTGTTGTGCGAGAACGAACCGAAAATCGGCTCGATCACGAACTGGTGCATCGGGTCGATCTTGCCTTCGGCGGCCACTTAGCTTTCCCTAGTCCTTTTCGCCCCGAGCTCGCCTCGAAGCTTCGTTTGAAATCCGAATGACGTTCCAGACGCCGACCGCGAAACCGAGGAACAGCATCACCAACATCGCCCAGGGTTTCGTACCAGCGAAGCGGTCGATCACCCATCCGACGATTCCGCCCCCGAGGGGACAGCCGACGAGCTGGCTCAGAACCAGCTGGCCCGCCTGGACGTTGCCGTCCGGCTGGCGCTTGGCCGTCCGTTTGGCTTCCGCCTGCTGCAGCCGGTCGAGCCGCTCGTCGAGCGATTCGAGCCGCGCATCCGGTGGAAGCTTCGGGACCTCGCCGGTACTATCGTCCTCTGCCATGTCTCTCCCTATGCGTTGCCCCTGCTGAAACTAGAGGGCCAGACAAGGGACGAGGAACATGGCGGAACGCGGCACCGCCAAGGCGCGGCCCCTTTATGAACGGGCGTCCGGATAGTCAACCGGCGGCGCCGGTTCAGCGGCAATAGTTGGGCAGCGCCACGGGGTGGGCGCCGCGACGCCGCCACACGCGATCGTCGAGCATGTAGGCTTCGCCTGCCGAGAGGCTCGAGAGCAGCTGGCAGCCGGTCGCCATTCCGACGAGATCGGGCGTCACGTTCCGCCGCTGGGCGAGCTGGATGTAGAGGTTGCGGCGTTCGATATTGATCGCCCTCACCTGTCGCTCCACCTGGGGCGGAGCCGCGCCGGTGATGCCCAGGTAACCGTCGTAGCGCTCGCCGACCTGTCCCGCCTGGATCGCCTCGCCGAGCAGCGGCGATTGCGCGGAAACGGCCGTCGACAGCGCCAGCGCGGCCACCGTGAGAAGCGCGCTCCGCCTCATGGCCGTGTCGGCGCAGGCGGGAAGGCCTGCGGGTTCTTCTGGATCATCTGCTGCACGTCGGAGGCGAGCCGCACCACCACCTGCTGGCTGATGTTCACGTTGAGGTTGACGTCGATCGGCTTATCGGGCGCCTTCACCGTGATGCAGCCGTTCAGCGCCGCGGCGAGGGCGATCCCGCCCGCGAGCCTGGCGCCGCTTTTCCATCGTCTGGTCACTTCTTTCCTCCGGGTGGTGGCGATTGCTTCGCCGGTTGCGACTGCGGAGCAGGCTGGGTCGTCTGCTCCTCCTGCTTGTTCGTGCTGATCACGTCGACCTTGAGCGCGGGCGAATCCACTGGGAAGGGCATCACCGGCGCGATGACCTGCGTCGGGTCCTTGAAGCCCTTCGCCATCTGGATCAGCGCCCGGAACGGCCCGTTGATGTTCACATTCAGCCGCAGCGGAATCTGCGAGAAGACCTTGCGCACGAGCCCGGCGACGAAGCCATGAGTCTGGCCGAGCGACGGGCCCTCGATCGTCAGGTTGGTCGCGAATTCGCCCGCGAGGTCGCCGTTCAGCCGGACGATCATCGATTTGTACTGGATGTTGGTGAACAGATCGAAGGCGATGCCGGCCGCGAGGCCGCCCGGCTTCGTGCCTGTATATCTGAAGACGCCGCCGGGCGGCCGCGAATCGAGCCGTCCACCGACGATCCGTCCGCCATTCTCGTCGAAGATCATCGGCAGGACGCCGTCGAACGTGCCGGTGATCTCGAGTCCCTGGAAGCCGAGGCTGTCGACGAACTGCTTGGCGTCGAAGCCCTGCAGCTCGAACGTCAGCCGCTTCGCGCTCGGGCTGCCGAAGTTCAGCACCGTCTCGTGAAGGATGAGCTTGCCGCCCATGAACGGCCACTCGCCGCGCTCCACCTTCACGCGGTTCTGCGGGAGAAGCTGGTAGCGGATCACGCCGTTCTCGACGAGGATTCCGGGGTTGATCGACTTGACGGTGAGCGTTTGCCCCGGAGGCGTCGTCAGCCCCAGCAGATCGTCGAAGTGAACCGTGCCACTGAGGCCGGTGACCGGACCGAATGGCGCGGCGAGGTCCATGTTTGCAGTGGTGAAATCGCCTGTGGATGAGACCTTGCCGCCCGAGCTCCAGTCGATCCGCCCCTGCCCGCGGATTGTGCCGTTGACGAGCGCGACGACGCCCTCGGTAAGGCGCGTCAGCTGATCCGGCTGGAAGTTCGGTCCAAACGCCAAGCCCGGCACGTCCAGAAGCGCGTGGCCCGCACCGGTCGATAGCCGGTGCTCGATGCTGACATCGGTGACCAGCGTGCCAGTCGCGGGGTGGTGCAGCGACCCCGTCGCGCGGACATAGTCGCCGGCGATCGTCATATGAACGTCGTTGCTGCGGAGCGGATAGAAGCGCGGGTCCGGATTGATGTCGGAGACCGTCAGCGCACTGTCCACGGTCAAGCCGCTCTTGCGGTACAGCCACCTGCCGGTCGCGTCGCTGACCAGCAGCGGGACCTGTCCGATGGTCGCCTTGGCGCCAGTGAAATTGCCGCGAAGCGTGGATCCGGCGAAGCTGCCGTTCAGCCGCGCCGCGTCGAAGACGACCGGCGAGTTCGGCTTCCCCAACCGCATCGCAAGGCTGTTGAAGAAGAAGTTCTTGCCGCTGATCTGGCCGTTCGCTGCCGCGAGATGGAACGGCGAACGTCCGAGCCTGCCGTTGAGCACCGGCCCATTGAGCCGCGCGCTTGCGATGACCGGGCCGCCATCGCGCTTGTAAACGATCCCCGGCCCGATGGGGCACACCGGGAGGCGCGTCGGCCCGAGCTGGAGCGTGCTCATCTGCAAATAGTCGAAGCTGACCACCGCGCAGCCGGTACCGACCGCAAAGGCGCCGCGTGGCCCGAGGCGTCCGTTGATCGGCAGGCGCAGCGCCCGAACCCTGCCGTTCGGAAATGCTCCGTCGAGAAGCGCGACCGTGCTGACGGCGGTCGAGCCGCCGGGACCCGGACCGAAGCGGATCGGCGCTAGTGCAAGGCGCTGCCCGGCGGCGCTGTAAGGGGCCAGGTTCGCGACGCCGCTGATCGGCACTCCTGGCCTCGGCTGACTGAGCGCTACGTGACCGGTCGGAAGCCCGCCTCCGCCCATGTCGATCGTGCTGTCGATCCTCAGGCCGCCGGTGGGCCAGTAATAAGTGACGCCACTGCCGCCGGCAATGCGCGCGTGGGCTCCGTTTGGCCCCTGGACGACCGCGTTGTTGATTCTTGCGGCGCCGCCTCCGGGGAAGTTCACGACGCGGATCGCGCCGTCGATGTCGAAGTGTCGCGCGGTGCGGGTGATCGCTGCCGCCATTTGGGTGGCGATCGGACCGAGCGGCGTGCCCGCCGCGGCGCGCAACGGCTGCGTCACGCTTTCATACATCGAGGGGGCAAGCGAGGCGCTGTCAGTATCGAAACTGCCGTCGAGCGCGAACGTACCTTCCCTCGAATTCAGCCGATATCCTCCGTTCACGTAGGTCACGTCGGCAAAGATGGTGCCCAGCCGCGACTTCTGCGCCGACAATTTCACTCGTCCGGCGACGTCGGCAAGCGAGCCCTTGTAGGTGATGTCGCCGGTGAAATTGGCGAGACCGTTGGCTCCAGCCGTCAACGTGCTGATCGCCATCCGCCCGCTTCCATCGACGTTGCCGAACGATTCGTTGAAGCTCGCCTTCGCGTCGAACGTCGGCGCGATGACGTAGAATCGGCTCGACGGGCAGACGAAGCTCGCGAGCGACACAGGGCCTTCGACGTTGGGGTGCCGGGCGACGACCGCAACGGCGAGATTGGTGTGAAGGCCGACGGCGGTGCAGCGGCCGGGGGTCAATTGCTGGCTAGCGACCGCGATCCGGCCCTTGAAGCCGCCGCTGAGCTTGCCGCTGCCCTGGACGGCGATCCCGACCGGGCCGAACGGAGTCGCCAGCGAGATGCTGCTGTCCGCGATGTCGACTGCGAAATTGGGCAGCGCGAATGGCTTATTGCTCGGCGGCGGCATCAATTTGTCGACCTGGCCCCAGCTGACCTTCCCGTGGACGAGCCGGCCGCGCAGCCGGACGCCGCGAGCGACGATCCGATACACCTCGAAATTGCCGTTGAGCTTCAGCCGGGTGTGGATCTCGGCGTAGCGTGCCGTCAGGTCCGGGTGCCTGGGATCGCCGATGACGAGGTTGCTGACTTCCTGCGTGCGGAAGCCGACCCGGTCGAGGTGATAGCTTCCCTGGACTCCGCGCCGCTCGAGCTCGCCCTTGATGAACCGCGTCGCAATCGGCTGGCGCTCGATCCAGACCGCGATGATGGCGACGAGCAGCAGCACGAGCAGCGCGATCGCGATCCACATCGTGATGCGCGCCCACAGCGGCCGGCGCACGATGACGAGCGTCTCACCGGCCCGGTCGAGCCCCTCGTCTCGCGTCCGCTGGTCCATCGGGGGTTTCTAACCCCTGCGGCGCGGCACCGTTCCAGAGGCGGCATGACCTCTTCCTTCCGCGCCGCTCCTGTGGTCTAGAGGTCACGCTCGGACGGTCGCTAGGAAGGAGCGGCATGAACGAGCGCGTCAGCCTGGATCGAGAGAGCGATTCCGCCGGCCACCGCTCGCGGCTGCGCAAGCGGCTGCTCGATGGCGGGCCGGAGGGTTTCCACGATTACGAGCTGATCGAATATCTGCTCGCGCTGACCATTCCCCGCGTCGACACCAAGCCGCTCGCCAAGCGCCTGATCCACGATTTCGGCGGCATTGGGCCGCTGCTCTCGGCGAGCGCCGGCACATTGAGGCGCGAGGGGCTCAGCGATGCGACCATTGGCGCGCTGAAGATCGCCGAAGCGACGGCCCTGCGGCTGCTCGAGGCCCGCGTGGAGGGGCAGCCGGTGCTGTCGAGCTGGGACGCGCTCGGCGATTATCTCCAGGCCGCGATGGGCCACCGCCGAACCGAGGAAGTGCGGATCCTCTTCCTCAACGCCAAGAACATGCTGATCGCCAACGAGGCGCTGTGGCAGGGCAGCGTCGACGAAGCCTCGGTCCACGTCCGCGAAGTCATTGCCCGCGCCATCGCGCTAGGCGCCACCGCGCTGATCATCGTCCACAACCACCCGAGCGGCGACCCCTCGCCGAGCCAGCAGGACATCCGCCTGACCCGCGACCTCGTCGAGGCCGGGCGGCACATGAAGGTGACGGTTCATGACCATGTGATCGTGGGTGCTCAGGCGCGCACGAGCATGCGGGCGATGGGGCTGATTTGATGCGTGCTCTCGACCCATTGCGGACACGAGTGGCATCGATCATCATTCGCCCGATGAAGCGCGTGTTGGTCACTTTTCTCGCTGCTGCGTCGCTTGCGGCGTTGGCCTTTCCGGTGGTTGCTGACCCGCCGAGTGGATCGCTTGACCCACCGCCTGGACCGCAAGACTACATTGCTGCCTTTCCCCCACATCGCTGGGTTTTTGGAAAGCTCCTCTGGCAAGGACGTGAGCCATGCACGAGCGACTTCTGCGAAGCGGCCTACAATGCCGAGCCACTGTTCCTCTTGGTTCAAAAGGAGAAGAATTGCTGCGGAAGTGCTGGCTACAGCATCACTATTATTGGTCGAGTGAAGGACTGCCCTAGCGTCAGCTACTATCTCGTTTTCTCGAAGGATTTATACAAGCTGACTAAGTCGTAGCGACAAGCACTCCTATCTCGACATGTCGCGGGTACCGCGGCCGGGATTAACTCCTCATGCGGAAAGTCCTTGCCGGCGCCAGTTGCGACAAACGCTCTATCCCGCATCTGGAGATAGCCCACGCCGGTCCAAAAGCAGACGTTCGGCCGTTGATTGATGCCCTGTCGCACCTCTGCTAGCCGCCTGCCGCATGGTTCCCCGCTATTCCCGTCCTGAAATGACGACCATCTGGTCGGCCGAGAACCGCTACCGCATCTGGTGGCAGATCGAGGTATTCGCGGCCGAGGCGATGGGCAGGATTGGGATGATCCCGGCCGACGACGCCGCGACGATCCGCGCCGCTTACGACCGCGATGCGCTGGGCGAGATCGACATTGGAGCGATCGACGCGATCGAGGCGGTCACCAAGCATGACGTGATCGCGTTTCTGACGTGGGCGGGCGAGAAGCTCGGGCCGGAGAAGCGCTGGCTTCACCAGGGCATGACCAGCTCCGATGTGCTCGACACCGCGCTGGCAGTGCAGCTCAAGCAGTCCGCCGACCTTCTCATCAAGGACTTGGACGCGCTGCTCGAAGCGCTGAAGCGCCGCGCGTTCGAGCACAAGATGACGCCGACCATCGGCCGGAGCCACGGGATCCATGCCGAGCCGACGACGTTCGGCGTGAAGCTGGCGCAGGCATATGCCGAGTTCGCCCGCAACCGAGAGCGACTGGTTGCCGCGCGCGACGGCGTTGCCACCTGCGCGATTTCCGGCGCGGTGGGCACGTTCGCCAATATTCCGCCGTCGGTCGAGGAGGATGTCGCCGCGGCGCTCGGCCTGACACCAGAGCCAGTCTCGACGCAGGTCATCCCGCGCGACCGACACGCGATGTTCTTCGCCACCTTGGGCGTCATCGCCTCGTCGATCGAGCGGCTCGCGACCGAAATCCGCCACCTGCAGCGCACCGAGGTGCTTGAGGCCGAGGAATTTTTCTCGCCCGGCCAGAAGGGCAGCTCGGCGATGCCGCACAAGCGCAACCCGGTCTTGACCGAGAATTTGACGGGCCTCGCGCGCATGGTCCGCGGCTATGTGACGCCGGCGCTCGAGAATGTCGCTTTGTGGCATGAGCGCGACATCAGCCACTCCTCCGTCGAGCGGTTCATTGGCCCCGACGCGACGATCACGCTCGATTTCGCCCTCGCTCGGCTAACCGGCGTCATCGACAAGCTCCTCGTCTATCCCGAGCGGATGCAGAAGAACCTCGACCGGATGGGCGGCCTAGTCCACTCGCAGCGAGTCCTCCTCGCGCTCACCCAGGCGGGCCTCAGCCGCGAAGACGCTTATGCGCTCGTCCAGCGAAACGCGATGAAGGTGTGGGAATCCGACGGGAAGCTGTCGCTTCTCGACCTGCTCAAGAAGGACGAGGAGGTGACCGGCCGTCTCACCGGCGAGCAGCTCGACGCGCTGTTCGACCTCGATTACCACCTGAAGCACGTCGACACGATCTTCGGACGGCTTTTCGGCGAAAGCTAACCGCCTAAGCTTTCGAGTTTTTTGGATACGCGGCATCAATTCTCGGTTATGACGAGGGTGGGCAAAAGAACGGGGCGGATGGACGAGGTCCAGGAACTCGAGAGCGAATTCGTGCCGGAGCGGGCCGCCGTCGATGCGGTCCAGGCCGGCGCCTATTTGCTCGAGCTGTCGCTCGACTGGATCGTGCTTCGCGCATCGGAGAACATCCATCACCTGCTGCACGAATCCCACGTGGCGCTGATTGACGAGCCGCTAGGTCGCTTCGTCCACGCGCAGGCGCTGCACGATCTCCGGAATCTCTTCTCGCGTCTCAGCGGCACGATGGGGATTGCCCGCGCTTACGCCATTCGCCTGACCGACGATCCGGACCTTGTCGACGTCGCCTTCCAGCTGACCGACGGGCGGGTTTTGTTCGAGGCGGTGCCGTCGACCGGCTCGTTCGGCGAGTGCTTCGGAAGCGTGGGCGGCTTGGTCGCCGGCCTCGGCGCCGCTGGAGGGCAGGTGCTGCTCGACAATGCCGCCCGCCGCATGCGCGCGCTCACCGGCTATGATCGGGTCACGCTCGTCTGCGGCGATGAGCGGGCGGTGAGCAGCCGCGGAGCATTCGAGGCTGCCGACACGACCGGCGCCGACTTGCCGGCGATTGTCGCCGATACGGATGCCGAGACCATCGCACTATTCCCGCGCCGCGCGGAGGACAGCACTGCCGGTGACGCGCTGATGCGCGCCTGCGATGCCGAGACTCGAAAGGCGCTGAGCGATGGCGGAATCAGGGCGCTGATGCGAATCCCGTTCGGCGTCGACGGGATTTCGGGGGAATTCCGCTGCGACAGCCGGACAGCGCGCGAGGCCTGTTTCGAGCTGCAGGCCGCCGCCGAGCTGTTCGCGCAGCTCTTCGCCATGCGCCTGGAGATCGATCGCCTGCGCAATACCTGAGCAGCAACCCGCTCGCTTTACCCGTGACAGGAGATGAAAATGTCCGAAATCGCGGTCTACGGAATCCCAGGCAGTCCCTTTCTCCGCTCGGTCGAGATCGCGCTGAAGGAAAAGGATGTTCCCTACCAGCTCCACGCCATGTCGCCCGCCGACATGAAAACTCCGGAGCATCTCGAGCGTCATCCGTTCGGCCGAATCCCGATGTTCGAGCACGACGGTTTTTGCCTCTACGAAACGCAGGCGATCATCCGCTATGTCGACGACATTCTTCCCGAACCGCCGCTGACGCCCGGAGATCCCAAAGCCCGGGCGCGGATGAACCAGGTGATCGGGATCATCGAATCCTCTCTGTTCCCGAAGGCCACTGCGCCGATCGGCTTCCAGCGGATCATCGGTCCGAGGCTGCTCGGGATGCCGAGCGACGAGAGCATTATCGCCGAAGCGATGCCGTCAGCGCGAACCTGCTTTGCCGAACTCGACCGGCTGCTCGGCGACAAGCCCTATCTGACCGGCGATGAGGTGACGATCGCGGACATCATGCTCGGCGCGCAGCTCGACCTGTTCAGCGAATGCGCCGAGGGGCGCGAGCTGATTTCGGGCACCCGCCTCGAACCTTGGCTGGAACGAATGCGTGCGCGACCGAGCTTCGAGGCTACGCAGCCGCCAGCGATGCTGAGAGAAGCGGCCTAGCCGCCGAAATAGTCACGCGCCCTGGCGAAGAAGCTCTTCGCCGCGGGGCATTCCTCGCCCGTCTCGGTCTCCTTGAATTCCTCGAGCAACTTCTTCTGCTTGGCGGACATCTTGGTCGGCGTTTCGACGAGGATTCGAGCGACGAGATCGCCGCGGCCGCGCCCGTTGAGCACGCTCATGCCCGAGCCGCGGTGACGCAGCTGCTCGCCGGACTGGATGCCGGCGGGAATTTTCAGCTCGACGCTGTTGCCGTCGATGCCCGGAAGAGTGATCGATCCGCCGAGCGCCGCGGTCGTAAATGTGACCGGGCATTCCGCGATCAGAGTCGTGCCTTCGCGCGCGTAGATCGGGTGCCGCTTCATGTGGACGAACAAATAGAGGTCGCCGCTGCCGGCCCCGCGCACGCCCGCCTCGCCTTCGGCGGCTACGCGGATGCGGGTGCCCTCGTCCACTCCTGCGGGGATTTTCACCGACAGCTTGCGCTGGGTGAGCGCGCGTCCCTCGCCATGGCAATTGCTGCACGGATTGGTGATGACCTCACCCGAGCCGCGGCAATTGGGGCAGCCGCGCTCGACCATGAAGAAGCCCTGCTGCGTGCGGATCTTGCCCATTCCGCCGCAGGTCTGACAGTGGCTGGTGCAGCGATCGATCCCGGTGCAGCCGCGCCCGTCGCACGTGTCACAGGTCGCGAGCGCTTCGATCGTGACCGTCTTCTCGACGCCGGTGAACGCCTCTTCGAGGGTCAGCTCGATGTCGTAGCGAAGATCGGCGCCGCGGGCGGCGTTCTGCCGCGCGCCGCCGCGCTGGTCCATGAACTCGCCGAAGATGGTCGAGAAGATGTCCGAGAAGCCGTTGAAGCCGGCCTCGCCAAACGGGTCGGCGCCGCCGCCGTTCTGGAATGCGGCATGGCCGAAACGGTCGTAGGCAGCGCGCTTCTGCGGGTCCTTCAGCACGTCATAGGCCTGGTTGATGGCCTTGAAATGCGCTTCGCTTTCCTTGCAGCCGTTCTTGCGGTCGGGATGATGTTCTTTCGCCATTCGGCGATAGGCGGCCTTGATCGCGGCGTCGTCCGCACCGCGCGGAACGCCCAGCAGTTCATAATAGTCCTGCTCGACCATTATCCCTCCCCGTTACGCGATACAGGATTGGGCGCGGCCCCCCGGCAATAGGGGCGGCCGCGCCCGATCATCATCCCTTGTTCTCTTCATCGACCTCGGAGAATTCCGCATCGACGACCTCTTCCTGGGTCTGGGCGGGTTCCTCCGACGGGCCGGAGGTGCCGGCGTCAGGTCCGGCGGCAGCTTCGGTCTCGGCCTGCTGCGCCTTGTACATCGCTTCGCCGAGCTTCATCGCCGACTGCGTCAGCGCAGCGGTCTTCTGCTGCATTTCGTCGGCGTCGCCCTTTTCGACTGCGGCCTTCGCCTCCTCCAGCGCCTTCTCGATCTCCGTCTTAATGTCGCCAGAGACCTTGTCGCCATGCTCGGCGAGCTGCTTTTCGGTCGAGTGGATGAGGCTCTCGGCGTTGTTCTTCGCCTCGGCCGCGCCACGCCGCTTCTTGTCCTCCTCGGCGAAGTGCTCGGCCTCGCGGACCATCTTCTCGATGTCGCTATCGTTGAGACCGCCCGAAGCCTGAATTCGGATTTGCTGCTCCTTGCCGGTGCCCTTGTCCTTGGCGGAGACGTTCACGATGCCGTTGGCGTCGATATCGAATGTGACCTCGATCTGCGGCACGCCGCGCGGAGCGGGGGGGATCCCCACCAGGTCGAACTGGCCGAGCATCTTGTTGTCGGCTGCCATCTCGCGCTCGCCCTGGAAGACGCGAATCGTCACCGCATTCTGATTGTCCTCGGCGGTCGAGAAAACCTGGCTCTTCTTCGTCGGGATGGTCGTGTTGCGGTCGATCATCCGGGTGAACACGCCGCCCAAGGTCTCGATTCCGAGCGAGAGCGGGGTCACGTCCAGCAGGAGCACGTCCTTGACGTCGCCCTGCAGCACGCCGGCCTGGATCGCGGCGCCCATGGCGACGACCTCGTCCGGGTTGACGCCGGTGTGCGGCTCCTTGCCGAAGAACTCCTTCACCTTCTCGCGCACGCGCGGCATTCGGGTCATGCCGCCGACGAGGACGACGTCGGCGATGTCCTTGGCATCAATGCCCGCATCCTTCAGCGCCTTCTTGCACGGCTCGATGGTGCGCTCGATCAGATCGTCCACCAGCTTCTCGAGCTCGGCGCGGGTGAGCGTGACGACCAGATGCAGCGGAGTCGTCGCGCCGCCTTCCATGCGCGCGGTGATGAACGGCTGGTTGATCTCGGTCGTCTGCGCGGAAGAGAGCTCGATCTTTGCCTTTTCCGCAGCTTCCTTGAGCCGCTGCAGCGCGAGCCGGTCGGTACGGAGGTCAATGCCCTCCTTCGCCTTGAACTGGTCAGCGAGCCAGTTGACGATCCGGGCGTCGAAATCCTCGCCGCCGAGAAAGGTGTCGCCGTTGGTCGACTTCACCTCGAACACGCCATCGCCGATCTCGAGGATCGAAACGTCAAAGGTGCCGCCGCCAAGGTCGTAAACGGCGATCGTCTTGCCGTCTTCCTTCTCGAGCCCGTAGGCGAGAGCGGCCGCGGTCGGCTCATTGATGATGCGCAGCACTTCAAGACCTGCGATCTGGCCGGCGTCCTTGGTCGCCTGGCGCTGGGCGTCATTGAAGTAAGCGGGAACGGTGATCACTGCCTGGGTGACGGTCTCGCCGAGATAGGCCTCGGCGGTTTCCTTCATCTTTTGCAGGATGAAGGCGGAAATCTGCGATGGCGAATAATCCTTGCCACCGGCTTGCACCCACGCGTCGCCGTTCTGGCCCTTGACGATCTTGTAGGGCACCAGCTCGGTGTCCTTCTTGGTGATCGGATCGTCGAAGCGGCGGCCGATCAGGCGCTTCACCGCGAAAATCGTATTGTCCGGATTGGTGACCGCCTGGCGCTTCGC
>JABFXK010000260.1 GCA_013361785.1 Sphingomonas sp. | reverse complement strand
CATCTCGCGGTAGACGCCCTCGCGCAGCAGCTTCTTCTTCAGCGCGCGCAGCGCCTGCTCGACATTATTGTCGCGAACGATGATCTGCATAAACTCCCGTCACTCTCCTTAAAGTCTTTAAAATCGGGGGTTTAACCCCATATACCAATGGATCGGATGGGGGCTCCGAAACATCGGCAAAAGAATAGCGGCCTCCAGAGGAACGACCTCGGCGGCGCGCGGCCCCTAGCAGCAAGGGGCCAACCATTCAACCCGTTGATCGGCCGTAAATGCTGCGACGAACCGTTCCTCGAAGACGATGGAACGGGAAACACCGAGTCAATGGTTATCGGCCATTAACCCTTTGAATGTTAAAGAGATGGCCAAGAGAGCGGAGGAATTGAATGTCGTTGAATCGGAGGGAAATGCTGCGCCTTGGTGCCGCCGGTGCCGGAGGGCTGATCCTTTCTTCTGCCGCAGCCTCACAGGCGCTCCCGGGCCTGCTTCTGCCGCAGACTCCGGCTACCGCTCCGGTGAATCCCTATGCGCCGGCGGTTCAGCCGCAGGCTCCGGTGGCGCCCGCTGGGATCGATCCGGCGCTCTTCGCCCGCGCCAAGGCCGCGCTCGACCAGCACCAGATCTACCCGCGCGACGTGATCGGGATCGCCGATTTCTCGAGGCCATCAAGCGAGCGGCGTTTCCACGTCGTCGATCTTCAGAACGGTAGCGTCGAGAGCCACCTCGTCTGCCATGGCCGCGGATCGGATCCTGCGCACTCGGGCTATCTTGAGCGGTTCAGCAACGACTTCGGAAGCTACGCGACGTCGAGCGGCACCTATGTCACCGACGCTTATTATCAGGGCAAATATGGCCTCTCGCTGAGGGTCCGCGGCCTCGACTGGTCGAACAACAATGCCGAGGCGCGTGCGATCGTGATCCACAACGCCTGGTATGCCGAGCCTGAGATGCTCCAGCAGCATGGCCAGCTCGGCCGCTCGGAAGGCTGTTTCGCGATGCCCAAGACGAGCCAGTATGAGGTGATGAAGCGCCTCGCCGGCGGCCGGATGATCTACGCCGACAAGATCGCGTAAGAGCAAACCTCCATTGCCAGCACATCAAAGGGCCGCCTCCAGCGGCCCTTTTCTTTTGACGAGTTTCGATGGTGCCGCATCGCCTGGTCGGATAAGACTCGAAGCGCATGCGCAGGTCGATCGGCAGGGGCGCGGCTGCGCTGCTCGGATGTTTCGCGGGCGCGGCTTCAGGGCAGGCGACGGTCGACGAGGGCGGCACGCCGCCGGCTCGCATCCATGCCCCGACCCGCGACGAAATCGTCGTAACCGGCCGTCGGGACAGCGGAAAGTATCGGCTCGCGCCCCAGTTCAGGACTGCCCCGGAAGCTGGCGACCATTGGCGCCGCAGCTTCGCGCGCGACTGGTCGTGCCGGGATGTGGGTCCCCGCGGGTGCGGTCTCCAGCCGAATCCGCTGATCACCTTGCGCGCTGACGGCAGCGTTCAGTTCGGAGATCCCGGCAGCGGAAAGTGACTGCGGGCGATCCGGCGGGGATCTTGATCCGAGAACAAAAAAGGGCCGCTTCGAGCGGCCCTTTTTCTTTTTGCAATCGCCTCATGCTTCACGCCCTTATCGGGCGAGAGCGCCGATCACCTGCTGGAGGAGGACTGTCCTCGGGTCCGCCTGATAAGGGTAGCCCGAATAGGGCGCGCCGTAGCCATATGCTCCATAAGGCACCGGAGCGACGGCATACGGACTGCCGTACGCGCCATAGCCGTACGGATTACCATAAGCGCCATAAGGGACGGGCGCCCCATAAGGAACGCCATAGCCCAGCGCGTTTTGGCCGAGCACCTGCTGCTGCCGACGCGCAAGTCCGGGCGGCACGCACGCCGGACTCTTCTTGGCGAGTCCCGGCGGACAGCCGCCCACGCCATAGCCGAAAGCCTGTTGGCCGATGCCCTCGTCGACGTCCTCGTCGTCGTCGACATCATCGGCTTCCCTGCCGCGATCGCCGAAATGCTGCCCATCGTCGTCGCCGCGATAGGAGTATCCGTGCTCGTCACCGTGACCGAAACCATGGCCGGGCTTTGCAAGAGCCGGGCCGGCGAAGCCGAGCGCAGCGGCGCTCGCAAACATCAGTATGTATTTCATAATGCTCGATTTTTTACAGATGCACAGATGAACGGCAGTTGACCGGAAAATGATCAGGGCTTCCGCACCGGATCTGGCCGCCCGTCGTTCGACAACAGTCCGGCGACCCACCTCGTCCGGTCGAACTGGGCGAAGACCATCATGCTCATCAGCGTCAGCGGGACCGCCAGGAACGCGCCGGCGAGGCCCCATAAAAGCGTCCAGAAGGACAGCGACAGGATTGTCGCGAGCGGGTCGATGTTCTGGGTCTCGGCCTGGAGCCGCGGGTAGATCATGTTGCCCACGATTGTCGCCACGATCTGGATGACCACGAAGATCACGACCGCCTGCCAGATCGTCGGGAACTGGAGCAAGGCGAACAAAGCCGGGGCGATCGAGCCGACGGTCACGCCAATGTTCGGAATGAACGTCAGAAGGAAGAAGAGGACGCACCAGAAAAGCACGTTGTCGAGGCCGACAGCGAGCATCACCACAGCAGCCGAAACGGTGAGGATCGTGCCGGTGATCGTCTGCACCCAGATGTAGGTTTCGAGGTCCGACGCGATGTGCTCGATGACGCTGCGGATCGTCCGCGCGCGTCCGGCGGGAGCGCCGATGTAATCCATCTTGCGGCTCATCCGCTCGCGGCCGGCGAGCATGAAGCCGAAATAGACGATCATCAGCAGCACGCCCGAAAGCAGCCCCTGAACGCTCGACAGGATGAATCCTGCGATCTCCGGCACGCTGACAGTGCCGATCAGGCTCGAGAGTCGCAGCTCCTCATGCAGGTGGAATGCGCGGCCGGTGCTTTGAATGAGCTGATCGATCCGCGAGACGAGCGCGGGCCCCTGCCCCACCATCTCGACCATGCCCTGGGCCATGATGAAGATCGCGGCCGAAGCGACGATGATCACCACCAATCCGGCGAGCAGCGAGACCGCCCAGCTTGGCGCGTGGGGCGCACGCTCGCGGATCCACCGGACGAGGCCGCTGACCAGCACGGCGAGCACGAAGGCCACGACGAACGGCACCAGCACCGGCCGGAAGAACCACAGCATGCCGAGCGCGGCCGCGGTGCCGATGAACGTTTGCGCGACACTGATCGGGCGAGCGGCCACGCGTCCTCCTGGTCAGCCGGGTTGCGGCACTAGGTCGGGCGTCGGCGCCGCTGTCAAGCGGTGGAAGCTGCCGCGGTTAGCGCGTCGCGACCTGGTTCGACGGCTTGGCTTTCACCGGCTTGGCCGCGATGTTCTCGTCGGACTTCGGCTTGGGCGGGACGAGGCTCGCTCCGCCGTCCTTCATGTTCAGCGCTGCGATCGCCTTGGGGTCGCGGCCGTACATGTCCTTGTAGTCGACGATGGTGCCGTCGACCAATGCCGCATCAGTGAAATAGACGATGTAGACCGGCAGCGGTTTCACGAAATTCGCCTGAACGGTCTTCTTGCTGGCGAGCGTCTCCTGCACCTTGCCGGGGGTCCAAGCGCCGTTGTCGTCGCCGAGCAGAAGCGTTGCGAGGTCGACAACGTGCTGGGTGCGGATGCAGCCGTGGCTCAGCGCGCGGACGCTGTCGTTAAAGCGACTTCGGGCATTGGTGTCGTGAAGGTAGATCGCCTTGGAGTTCGGCATCACGAACTTCAGCTGCCCGAGCGCGTTGGTGGGTCCAGGCGGCTGACGCCACCGCTGGATCTCGCCGTCGGCGCCGGTCACCGGAACGAAGCCCTTCTTGGCTGAGGCTTCCTTTTCGATGCTCTTGGGCACTTCCCACCAAGGATTGAGGATCACGCCGGTGGCGAGCGCTGAAAGCTCGGGCGTCGGGGTCGAGAGCTTACCGGCGATCGCCCGCTCCTTCCACCGCGTCGTCCCGTCCTCGACGAGCGTCGCGTGGAAGCTCGGCACGTTGACGATGATGTACTTCTTGCCGAGGTCACGCGGCAGCCAGCGCCAGCGGTCCATGTTCAGCCGGATGTGGTCGCGCTTGGAGGTGTCGCTTGCGGCCGTCTCGGCAAGTGCAGCTTTCAGGGCGGCATATTGCGGGTGAGTCGGGAGGAGGCCATTCAACGCGCCGGCGATGTCGTGATTGGCAAGCGCCGATCGCAGAAGCGCATCCTGCTTGGCGGCATTGAGGTCGTTGTCGGCCAGGAACCAGTCGACCCGCGCCGGCTTCTTTACATGACCGAGCGCGAGGTCTGACGAAACCAGGTCGAAGCGTGCGGTGGCCGCCGCGGAAATTGCGGCGATGTCGCCGGACGCGATCGCCGCCTGCAGCCCTTCGGGATCATAGTCGGCGGGCCTTAAGCCCTCGACTCCGATCTGCTGGATATAGTGGAGGAGGTCCTCGGCGCTGACCACGTCCCATATGGCCGGAGGGAGGGGCGCCGGAGCGGGAGCGGGCTGCGGCGTCTGCTGCTCGGGCGCGAAATCCGGATTGCCGGGTGCGGGCGCCTCGGGAGCTGCCTTGACCGGCGGCGCGACCGACTTGGCCTTCGCCGGCGCGACCGGCTGGGCACGCGGCGGCATGGCGACCTGCGCGGCGACCGGCGCAACAGCGATTCCGGCAAGCGCGGTGAACAGCATCAGCGACTTCGCGCGCCTGCCCGGCGATCCCATCAACCCGTTCATTTCAAACGATAACCCCCAATCCTCACTTGCATACACTCGAGTCCCGCGCCTCGCCAGTCGCCGCAAGGCACACTCGCGGAGCTTCCGTCTCACTTTGTCGCAAACCAATCCTTAAGCGAACATGGATAAGGCAGCTGTTCGGGCCTGCGTGGGAGGCAGTGAAAAGTGGCGTCCACCTACTTTCTCGATGGCGGACTGATTCCGCGAAACGAAAAGCGCAGCATCGACGAGCGCAGCGAGGCTCGTCATGCCGCGCTGTCCAGCACAGCGGTGCTCGAGTTCCGCGGCCGCAAGCATGTGGTTCGCCTCGTCAACATCTCTTCATCGGGCGCAATGGTGATTTTCCCACACATCCCGAACATAGGTGAACGTCTGGTCATGCAGCTCCTTGACCGCGGCCTTGTCTCGTCACAGGTGAGATGGGTGAAGGCGGGACGCATAGGACTCTCCTTCGATACGCTGCTGGAGTAGCAGCGCGTGGAGATGAGTTTCGTGACGATCAAGGCGCGCATTGCCGAAGACAGGGCCGAGCGCCGGCGAGCGTCGCGAGTGCCGGTCGAACTCGAGGCCAAGATGCGCGAGCTCGGCGCGAGCGGCATCGAGGCGAAGGTCCTCAACATCTCCGAGAGCGGCTTCATGGCCGAATCCGAAGGGCATTTCGAAGTCGGATCGCGAGTCTGGCTCATGCTCCCGGGTCGCGACCGCGCCAATGCGGTCGTCAGGTGGACCGCCGGGGACAAGCTCGGCGCCGAATTCGCCGAGCCGATTTCGACGGACGGCCTCGCCGAGGCAAGCTAATCCGCCGCGAGGCTCGCCTCGTCGCGCTTCCTCCAACGCCCATCCGAAACCCGAACGCGCGGTGAAACCGTGCGCCCGCTCGGTCGTTGCCGCGCCTGAAAGGAAGTAATTCATGCCGAGCATTTTCAGCGAGGCCTGGAAGCCATACGAGCGGGGCTACCACGCGGTTTACCGGGAACATGAGGTCAATCACTGTCCAGGTTGCGGCCGGACGCAGTGGCTGATCGGCCGGGTTTCGGCCGAATGCGCCTTCTGCTCGACCGCGCTTCCGCTCGCAGAGGCGAGCATGCGGGGCGGCCCCACGGTCATCGAGCACAAGAACCGGATGCTCGACGACTGGGCGGCCTGAGCCGCTAGGGCATTTTCCTGACCGGCACCTGGACGTTGCACAGGTCGACGCCGCCTGCCGGCCGGATGTAGAAGCTGTCATGACGATTAGCGCGCACGCGCAGGTAGCGCACGAACGTCGGGCTGGCGGTATCCAAATATTGGTATGATGGTCGCTCGGCGGCGGGCATGTCGCTCGCCAGCCGGATCCGCGCGATCGGCACATATTGCGCCTTGTCCTTGTAGAAGCCGAGATCGCCGGTCCCGCGCGGAAGCGAGCTCAACCGGTCGATGCCGTCGATCACCCGCCCGACCAGCGCGATGTTCCGGTCGAGCTGCCGCGGCGCCTGGCCGATGACCGCGTAAAGCTCTCCGCCGGTGCCAGTATCCGGCGAAAGGTCGCGGCCAACTCCGACGCTGCCGTAGCAATGGGCGAGATCGGCCCAGCCCGCCCTGGGTGAATAGGCCACCGGCCAGCCATCCACGAACCCCGCGCCCGGAGCGTAAGGGTCGGGCGAGCCGAGGCGCGTGATCTGCAGCCCCTTGAGGGCGCGGGTATATTCCGCCGGCGGTTTGGGCGTAACGCCTTGGGGCCACGGCTTGTCGCTCTCGTTGAGCCCCCATTGCGCGACATAATTGTCCTGCACGCGATAGACGGTCGCGCCGTTCCAGTAATTCCCCCGCGCCAGCGCCTTGATATTGGCGACGTGCACCGGGGCGAAGGCGGGAGCGAGCTGGATCACGACCCGGCCGCCGCTCGCAAGGTCCATCACCACCAGATCGTCGGCGGGAATCGTCCTCCACGCGCTCGCCGGCGACTTGGCGACGATGTCGTTGGGCGTGAGCAGCTTCTGTGCGGGCGCCGCGCCGATGAGCAGCGCAGCCGCGGTGACGAGCAGCAGTGAACGCATGGATTCCCTCCGTTGCACCCGGTCTAGCCGAGCAATCGCGGCGCGGCTATCGCCGCCGGATGTACACCGCGACGTTGATGCTGCTCGGCTCAGGCGAGCTGGGCAAGGAATTCACCATCGCCGCCAAGCGGCTTGGGTGCAGGATCATCGCCTGCGACCGATATGCCAATGCTCCCGCGATGCAGATGGCGGACGCCTGCGAAGTCTTCCCGATGCTCGACGGCAAGAAGCTCCGGGCGGCGGTCGAAAAGCACAAGCCCGACGTGATCGTGCCCGAGATCGAGGCCATCGACACCGCAACGCTGGAGGAGCTTGAGAAGGCGGGCTGGCGCGTCGCCCCATCCGCGAAGGCGGTCAAGCTGACGATGAACCGCGACGGAATCCGCGATTTCGCCGCGCACGAGCTCGGCCTCGTCACCTCCAAATACCGGTTCGCGGAGAGCCGCGAGGAAGCACTCGCCGCCGCGCAGGAGGTCGGCCTCCCGTGCGTGATCAAGCCCGTCATGTCGAGCTCGGGCAAGGGCCAGAGCACGGCCAAGAAGGCGGAGGATGTCGGTGCCGCATGGGACTATGCGGTCGAGAAGATGCGCGGCGATCGTCCGCGGGTGATCGTCGAGGAATTCATCAAGTTCGACAGCGAGATCACCTTGCTAACCGTGGCTACGAAGGATGGTGTGATCTTCTCGGCGCCCGTCGGCCACCACCAGGAGCTCGGCGACTATCGCGAGAGCTGGCAGCCCGCGACGATTCCGCTCGAGGCGCTGCAGTCGGCGCGGTTCCAATCGCGCAAGATCGTCGAGGCGCTCGGCGGATACGGAATCTTCGGAGTTGAATTCTTCGTGTGCGGCGACCAGGCGATCTTCTCCGAGCTGTCGCCGCGTCCTCACGACACCGGCATGGTCACGTTGATCAGCCAGTTCCCGAATCAATTCGAGCTGCACTTGCGCGCGATCCTCCAGCTCCCCATCCCATCGATCGAGCTGATTGGCCCTTCCGCCTCCGCCGTCATCCTTGGCGATCGCGAAAGCGACCAGTTCTCCTATGAGGGCGTCGCCGAGGCGCTCGCGCTCGGCGCGCCGCGCAACCCCGTCGACCTGCGGATTTTCGCCAAGCCGCTGACGCTAAAGAACCGGAGGATGGGCATCGCTCTCGCGCGCGGCGAAAACGTCAACCATGCGATCGATCGCGCCAAGGCCGCAGCCTCGCGCGTCCAAATTCGTTATCGCGATTGAAGGAGCTGGAGATGATGCGCACGCCGACCGCCGTCCTGCTCGCCTGCTTGGCGCTTGGGGGCTGCGACAAGCAATGGGGCCGAACGGAAGGCAACCAGACGGAAATCCGGGTCGTCGGCGACGAGCAGAAGCAGCTTCACCAGCTCGACGCCTTCAACCTGGCCATCGGGCTCAAGCGCGCGATCTACGACGCCGGCTACACGTGCAAGCGGATCACCGATGCCGGCTTCGTGGGCACCTGGAAGAACCTCGACGAATGGACGGCGCATTGCATCAATGACATCGGCCCGCCGCGTGATTGGGCGATCTTCGCCGGACCGGACGGAAGCGCTCAGGTGCGCGAGTGCAAGGACGTGGTCGCGAGCGGCCTTCCGGCATGCACGATCAAGCAGCGGCCGCAGGGCAGCTTTACGCCGGTAGCGGCTGCCTCGGCGAAGAAAACGGGAAGCTGAGCCTCAGCTCGGGTTGCACTGGCGAGTTTCCTTATACTCGCCCGCCGCCGACTTCTCCTTGATGGTCACGCAATTGCCTTGCTTGACCTCCTCGCGCCAGCTGCCGTCGGGATTGGTCACCCGGTTGCCCTTGGGTACGCGCTGGCCGTTCTGAAGCTCGTAGCTCCATCCTTTGGGCGTCTGCCGGCCCTGCTGGTCCTGAGTCTGACCTGTAGCCGCATAAGCCGCAGTCGCGCCGAGCGCGATGGCGCCGATGATCAGCGCTCGAATGGCGAATTTCGTCATGACACGGCTCCTCATGGTCCCTTGTACGCCTGGCGAGGTGAACGCATCCTTACGCGATTCGCCGGCTGGGACTCGGCATCTCACCGAATTCCAAGGAAAATATGGGGATTAGAACGGCTCGGCGCAACGTCCGCGCCGGAGAGAAGGGCTTAGCCCTGCCTCGCCTTGAAGCGCCGGTTCGTCTTGTTGATGACGTAAGTTCGGCCACGGCGGCGGATGACTCGGCAGTCCCGGTGGCGCGACTTCAGCGACTTTAGCGAATTGCGAATCTTCATGGCCGGGCGCCTGCTCGTGTCTCGTCTATTGTTGTCGGATGGGTCCGTTTGGACCGGCGGCTCACCTAGAGAGCGGCTGTCCCCAAGTCAAGGCGCGAGGGCACTTCGGCGGAGCTCTGCCGTTGTGCGCGCGTGGCGGTCGACATCCTGCTCTTCCTCATCGGCTTTGCTCTTGCCGGAATGACCCTTCTCGACGTGTTCGAGACGGTGGTCGTCCCCGGCGGCAGCAGGGCCTCGCTGAAGGTCGCAAGGCGCCTGGTGCGCACCCTCCTGCCCCTATGGAAGGCGGCACGAGGCAAGCGCCACGGCCTGTCGAGCGCCTTCGCACCGCTGGTCCTGGTGCTCTGCTTCGTCATCTGGATGGCGTTTCTGGCACTCGGATTCGGACTCATGGCCTATGCGGCGCGGAGCGACTTCCAGCCACCGCTGCGAAGCTTCTTCGACGGCGTTTACATCGTCGGAAGCTCGCTCGTGACCGTGGGGCTCGCGCAGAGCAATCCTTTCGGGCTCGCCCGCTGGATAGTCCTCGCGGCGGGCTTTTGCGGCCTCGGCGTCATGACGATGGCGGTCACTTATCTCCTCGAAGTTCAGAGCAGCGTTTCCAAGCGAGACATCGGGATCATCAAGCTCAACACGGCGGCGGGCGAGCCCCCCTCGGCCGTGACCCTGCTCCAGCGCTTCGCCGCGATCGGCAATCGAGATGAGATTGCGCAGGTGCTGAGGGACGGCAGAGACTGGTGCGCGACCGTCCGTCAGAGCCATTCCAACCACCCGTCGC
This sequence comes from Sphingomonas sp., assembly GCA_013361785.1. Lineage (GTDB taxonomy): Bacteria > Pseudomonadota > Alphaproteobacteria > Sphingomonadales > Sphingomonadaceae > Sphingomicrobium. The sequence continues at coordinate 7,881 of JABFXK010000260.1, read as the reverse complement.
TCATCTACTTCCAGTCCATCGGCACCGGAGCGGGTTGGCCCGCAGCGCTCGGCGCCCTGCTCGATGTGGCCCTTCTGAGCGAGCATTGCGTCGCCGAAGATTCACTGCGCGGCGCCGCCGTGCTGCTGCGCGACGAGGGCACGCGGATGGCGCGCGAGCTTGCCTGGGTTATCGGGCTGGCGCCGACCGAAGTCACTCCCGATGAGCCGCGGCTGAGGCAAGCGATCGAAAGGCTCGAAGCGTCAGGCTATGCGATTCGGGAAACGACCAGACTCGACGCGATCGCCGGCCAGCGCGCCGAATATCTCAGCTGCGTCAATGCGCTCGCGCAGCATCTCGGCAAGCCTACTGCCGTGCTGGTGAGGCAGGACTAGCCGGTAGGAGACGAGGCGCGGTCGAGCAGCGTCCGCTCCCATTGCAGGGCGTCGCCGACAATGCGGTCGATATCGGCATGTTTGGGCCGCCAGTCGAGCGTAGCCAGCAGCCGCGAATTGGCCGCGACGAGCTCGGGGGGATCGCCCGCGCGCCGGCCCGCCATCACGCGTCGCACCGGAACGCCGTTGATGCGGTCCACCGCATCGAGCACCTCGAGCACCGACAGGCCTTGGCCGTAGCCGCAGTTCATCACCAGGTTCTCGCCCGGGTGCTCGACCAGCCATTCGAGGGCGGCGACATGCGCGTCGGCTAGGTCGCTGACATGGACATAGTCGCGCACGCATGTGCCGTCGGGAGTCGGATAGTCAGTGCCGAAGACGGCGACATGGTCGCGCTTTCCGACGGCCGCTTCGGCGGCGATCTTGATCAGATGGGTCGAGCCGCGGCCGATCTGCCCAGTCCGTCCCTGCGGATCCGCGCCGGCGACATTGAAATAGCGAAGCGCGCCAAAATTGAACGGATACGCAGCCGACGCATCGGCGAGCATCCGCTCGGTCATCAGCTTGGACGCGCCATAGGGGTTGATCGGCACTTTGGGATCATCCTCTTCGATCGGCATCCGGGCGGGCACGCCATACGTTGCCGCCGTCGAGGAAAAGAGGATGTGCTTCACGCCCGCATCGACGGCAGCGCTGATCAGCGCATGGGAAGCAAGCGTATTGTTGGAATAATATTTGAGCGGTTTTTCGACCGACTCCGGAACGACGATCGATCCCGCGAAATGCATGATCGCCCGAATCCCGTGCTCGTCGAAGACTCGCTCGACCAGCGCCCGGGCGGCGATGTTCCCCTCATAGAAACCAACACCCGGCGGCACCACGTCTCGCGTGCCGTTCGACAGATCGTCGATCACCGCGACGACCCATCCGGCATCGAGGAGCGCCAGCACGGCGTGGCTGCCGATGTAACCGGCGCCGCCGGTGACGAGGACTGGGACTTTGTTCATCGTGCCCCGCTAGCGAACCAACAGCGACACTGCCACCGCTTTCCCCCGCACCTACGGCAAAGGAAAAGGCGGCGCTGGCCGACCGCCTTCTCTCTCTTGCTCGCGCCTGGTTAGAGCGACTGACCGAGCAGTTGCCGGTTCACCTCCTGCGCAAGCGCGCGCGACCCATTCGTAGCGTCGCAATTCGCGGCGCCCATCTGCGCCTGGTGCGCGAGCACGTTGGCGTCGACTCCGCAAACGTTGGCAGCGACGCCGATCGGGACCTGCACCGTGACCGGCACGCCGATGTTGTTGAGTGCGGCGACCTGCGAACCATTGAGGAAATTGTCGAGGATCGTGACGTCACCGATCGAGACGTTCACGAGTCCGCCCTGCGCCTGAGCGAACGCAGGCGTCGAGGCAGCTGCGGCGACGGCCGCAGCAGCAATCAAGAACTTACGCATTGGATAACTCCCACTGCTGTTTTCAGATGTGCAATCGCACGCGGGGGTGTTCGCGTGTGGGGCATCAACCATTCGCGGCGAGTTCAGCGCCTTCATTAACGGCGGCTCGCAGGGTGGTGGAGGCAGGTGGGACACGGCTGTTCGAGCCCGTCAGAATATCCTCAACTGACCTTCATGTAAGCACGGGCGGCGGAGTCCGGCTGCTGCGCGGCCGCCGAGTCTGGCGTCCGTCGAGCAGCGTAGCAGTTAACCGCGGGGTTAATCGAAAGTTATGAGCAGCCTCGCCGAGGCGTTTGCCTGTTGCAGGCCTGCGCTCTATCAGCCGCGGGCGTTTCACAATTCCACCCGAGAAAGTTCAATGTCTCTCATCATCTCGAGCGCGTTCGACGCCGGCAATATCCGCGTGGTCAGGGAAGACGGCGACAGCGTCGACCTGGAGATCGTCAAGGACCACATGAGCGATTTTTACCAGTGGTTCTATTTTCGCCTGTCCGGCGCCGCCGGACGCGAAGTCGCTCTCCGCATCACCAATTGCGCGGCCTCGGCCTACCCGAACGGCTGGCCAGACTACAAAGGCGTGATGAGCCTCGACCGCGACCAATGGGTGCGGATTCAGGACACGAGCTACGCTGACGGCGTGCTGACGATGAAGCTGACGCCGCCGCAGGACGTGGTGTGGATCGCCTATTTCGCGCCCTATTCCATGGAGCGGCACCACGATCTCGTGACTCAAACCGCGGCGCTCGAAGGGGTTGAGTACCGCTCGCTCGGCAAAAGCCTCGACGGCCAGGACATGGATTGCCTGACGATCGGCCGGGGACCGTTGAGGGTATGGCTCTATGCGCGCCAGCACCCGGGCGAATCGATGGCCGAATGGTGGATGGAGGGAGCACTCGAAAAGCTGACCGACGAGGATGATCCCATTGCGCGCGTCCTGCGCAAGGAATGCACCTTTCGCGTCGTTCCTAACATGAACCCGGACGGATCGCGCCGCGGGCACCTCAGGACGAATGCGGTCGGCGCGAACCTCAACCGCGAATGGCACGCCCCGACCGCCGAACGAAGTCCAGAAGTCCTGTGCGTCCGAAACGCGATGGATGAAACCGGTGTCGACTTCGCCATGGACGTCCACGGAGACGAGGCGATCCCCGCTAACTTCCTCGCCGGCTTCGAAGGCATCCCCTCGCACAACCAGCGCCAGCAGCGCCTTTTCGACCTGTTCAGCGAAACTCTCGAAAATCTCTCGCCCGATTTCCAGCGCGAGCAGGGTTATGAGATCCCGAAGGCCGGCGAAGCGAATATGAGCATGTCGACGACGCAACTGGCCGAGCGCTACGGCTGCGTATCGATGACTCTCGAAATGCCCTTCAAGGACAATTTCAACCTGCCCGATCCGGTGTTCGGCTGGTCGCCGCAGCGCTCGAAGTTCCTCGCCTCGGCCTGCCTCGACGCGCTCCACGCCATCCTTCCCGAGCTGAAGAAGGCGAGCGCCGAGCGCGATTCCGCCAAGCGCGAGAAGGTCGAAGCCTGATGCCGACGCTCGTGCTGCTGCGGCACGGGCAGTCGCAGTGGAACCTCGAGAACCGCTTTACGGGCTGGTGGGACGTCGATCTGTCGGCGGCCGGAATCGAGGAGGCGCTCGCGGCTGGACGGCTGCTCAAGGCCGAGGGCTTCGACTTCGATTGCTGCTTCACCAGCGTGCTCACGCGGGCGATCCGAACGCTGCACCTCGCGCTGTACCAGATGGACCGGCTGTGGCTTCCGGTCACCAAGGACTGGCGACTAAACGAGCGGCATTACGGCGGGCTCACTGGGCTCAACAAGCAGGAGATGGTGGAGAAGGTCGGCGGCGAGCAGGTCAAGATCTGGCGGCGTTCGTACGACATTCCTCCGCCTCCGCTTCCCGAGGACAGCCCTTACGACGTCGCCGGCGACCGCCGCTACACCGGCGTTGACGTGCCCCGGACCGAGAGTCTCAAGGACACGATCGCACGCGCGGTGCCTTATTATGAAGCAGAGATTGCGCCGGCGCTCGCCGCAGGAAAGCGCGTGCTAGTTTCGGCCCACGGCAACAGTCTTCGAGGGATCATCAAATATCTCTCGGACATCAGCGACGACCAGATCGTCGGCCTGGAAATTCCGACGGGAAAGCCGATTGTGTACGAGCTCGCCGACGATCTATCGGTCGAGCGGCGCTATTATGTAGGCGAAGCTTAAGCCGCAGCCTTGCGGCGATACATTTCCTGGTCGGCGCGAGCCATCGCCGTTTCCGGCGTGTCGTCGCCGTGGATCGGCGCCGCACCGATCGCGACGCTGAGCGGCAGCGGTCGTTCGCCGTGGCTGAAGTCCGATCCGGCGATCAATTCCGCGAGGCGGCTGGCGGTCTCGCGCGCGGAATCGTCATCCGAATGGCCGAGCAGGATCGCGAATTCGTCGCCACCGATCCGCGCGACCACATCACTCTTGCGGACGCCGCCGACCAGCAGCCGGGCCACCTGCATCAACGCCTCGTCGCCGGCCAGATGGCCCAAGCTGTCATTGATCAGCTTGAGCCCGTCCAGATCGACAAACAGAATCGCGGCTTTCTCCTCATATCGACTGACGCGGTCGATCAACCGCTCTAGCGCGCGGATAAAGCCCCGCCGGTTCGGTAACTGGACGAGGCTATCCTCGTGAGCCAGCATGTCGAGCTGTTCGACACGCTCCTGCAACTGCGCGATCTTGTCGTGCAAGGTGGTGATCTCACCAATGAGCTGTTCGACGTCCGTGACGTCGGTCACCTGATCAGTCATCGCCCCGAGCCCTCGACTGCTCAACTGCCATAGCGCGATTCCCAAGCCTTTAAAATGCGGCGAAGCGGTGATTGCCTAGCCCGAATCGGCACCCTAAACGACCCGCCTCGGGTCAATTGGTTCAAGGCGGGACAATGGCTGAGCCGCTCGTCGGCATCATCATGGGCAGCAAATCCGATTGGGAGACAATGCGCCATGCCGCCGAAACGCTCGACCAGCTCGCTGTTCCCCATGAGACGAAGGTCGTGTCCGCTCACCGGACGCCGAAGCGGCTTTACGATTATGCCCACTCGGCGCGGCATCGTGGCCTGCGAATCGTCATTGCCGGAGCCGGGGGCGCTGCTCACCTGCCTGGGATGACCGCGTCGATGACTTCGCTTCCGGTCCTCGGCGTGCCGATCGAAACCCAGGCGCTGAAGGGGATGGATAGCCTGCTCTCGATCGTCCAGATGCCCGCCGGAGTGCCGGTGGGAACTCTCGCCATCGGGAAGGCGGGCGCGATCAACGCCGCTCTCCTTGCCGCCGCGATGTTGGCGACCGAGGACGAGGCGCTCGCCGGCCGGCTCGACGCCTGGCGCGAGAAGCAGACGGGATCGGTCGCCGAAGCCCCCGAATGACGATTCCGCCGGGGAGCACGATCGGGATCATCGGCGGTGGCCAGCTCGGCCGGATGCTCGCCATCGCCGCGGCGCAGCTCGGCTATCGCTGTCATGTTCTCGATCCAGTGGAGGACGGACCCGCGGCGCAGGTTGCGGATCGTTTCACGAACGCGGCCTATGACGACATCGGCGCGCTGCGCGAATTCGATGCGGCCGTCGACGTCGCCACCTACGAGTTCGAGAACCTGCCCGTCGGTCCGCTCGAGGTCCTCGGCGAGAAGCTGCGCCCATCGACGCGCTCGCTCGCGATCGCACAGGACCGGGCGCGCGAGAAGACCTTCATCGAAAGCTGCGGCGCGCGCGTCGCCCCGTGGCGCGAGGTGTCGAGCCTCGCCGACGTGACCGCTTCCGTCCGCAAGTTCGGCGTGCCGCTCGTCCTGAAGACCCGCCGCTACGGCTACGACGGCAAGGGCCAGGCGTGGGTGCGCTCACGCGGAGACGAGCAGTCGTCGTGGCAGGCGATCGGCGAAGAACCCGCCGTGGCTGAGGCCGGGATCGACTTTATCGCCGAATTCTCAGTGATCGTGGCGCGCTGGGCGGATGGCCGAACCAGCGTCTGGCATTCGCCCGAGAACGAACATGGCGAGGGCATTCTTCGCCGCTCGACCGTACCGTGCAGCGACGTCGTCGAGGCGCAGGTTTCGGAGGCGCGCGAGGCAGCAGTCCGGATTGCCAATGCGCTCGGCCACATCGGCGTGCTGACGGTTGAATTCTTCGCCAGCCGTGATGGACCCCTCGTCAACGAGATCGCCCCGCGCGTTCACAACAGCGGCCACTGGACGATCGAAGGCGCCGTCACCTCGCAATTCGAGCAACATATCCGCGCGATCTGCGACCTTCCGGCTGGTCCGACCGACCTGGTCGGAAGCGGCGCGGTCATGGACAATCTGATCGGCGACGAAGTGAACCGCTGGCCCGAGCTCGTCGCCGAGCCGGGGCTTCACGTGCATATCTACGGCAAGGGCGAGGCTCGCCCCGGCCGCAAGATGGGCCATCTGACCAAGGTAATCCTCCGCTGAAGGGGGAGGAATTATTTCGCGCCGAGCACCTCGACCGGGATTCCGAGGGCATCGAGCTGCGGCTTCACCTTGGCGGCGTCGCCGATGACCACCCAGGTGAGCTTGCTCGGATCGATTGCCGCTTTGGCCGCGGCGTCGAGCTCGGCCGCCGTTAGCGAGCGATAGCGGCTCGCCAGCGTCTCATAATAATTGTCCGGCCGGTGGTAGAGCACGTTCGACTCCATGGCTCCCATCAGCGACGCCGCGGTCTCGAAGGAGCCGGGAAGCTCGCGAATCGAGCCGGCAATGGTCCGCGTGAGCTCCGCCGGTGTCACACCCTGACCGCCGAGGAACGCCGCCAAGTCGCCGCGCATGGCTGCGATCGACGGGCCGGTCTGGTCGGTCTGCACAGGCGCGTAGATGAGATACGGCACCTGGTGCTGGACGCGGTTCACGAAGCCCGAGACTCCGTACGACCAGTGCTTGGTCTCACGAAGGTCCATGTTGAGCCGCGACAGGAAGGCGCCGCCGAGCACTTCGTTTGCCTCGTTGAGCGCGACCAGGTCCTGAGTGCCTACGACGGGCATGACTTCGCCGGCAAAGATCAGCGACTGCGGCGTGTTGGGCCGGTCGAGGAGCAGGATCCGCGATTGCTGCGGCGCGATCGGCGCGGTGAAGTTCTTCACCGGCTTCGGCCCAGCCGCGCGCCAGTCGCCGAAGCTCTTTTCGAGCAGCGGCATCACCTGCGCCAGCGTCGTGTCGCCGACGACGAAGATGGTCGCATTGTCGGGCCTCAGCCACGCATCGTGGAACGCCGCCAGGTCCGCCGGAGTGAGGCTCGCGACTGCAGCCGGGTCGCCGCGGCCGCTGAACGGCACTCCATAGGGATGCGCCTTTCCGTAGAGGATCGGCGGCAAGGTGCGTAGCGCGAGGCCGACCGGCTGTTTGGTCTCCGACGCGATCGAGGCGAGCTGCTGCGCGCGCACGCGGTTGACTTCCGACGCCGCGAACGCCGGGTGGCGCACGACGTCGGCCATCAGGTCGAGCGACTGCGGAAGATTGGGCGCGAGCGCGGAAAGATAGACGTTGGACCGGTCCATGCTCGGCGATGCTGAAATGTCCGCGCCGAGATTCTCCTTCGCTTCGGCAATCTGCACCGAATTATATCTATCCGTCCCCTCGTCGAGCATTCCGAGCATGAACGCCTGGGTGCCCAGCGCGGTCTTCGGATCGGAGGCATTGCCGGCGTCGAAGTCGATCGCAACCCGGACGATCGGCACGTCGGCGCGGCGTGCAAACAGAACCGGGATCCCATTTGAAAGCGTCGCATGTTCGATCTTGGGAAACTGGAGGTCGGCGATCTGGCCGACCGGAGGCAATTGCGAGCGGTCGACGCCCGCCGTCGTCGTTGCCGCAGGGGAGGCGGGCGCCGCCGTCACCTTGGCGCCGCCACCGCCCGCGCCGGCGGTGTCGCCGCTCAGCTTCGACTCCTCGTAAGGGTCGCGCTTTCCAGGTGCGAGGGTGAACGCATAGACCGGGCGCGAGAGCCATTTGCGCGCCGCCGCCCGGACCTGCGCCGGCGTGAGCGCCGCTTCCTCGGCCAGCTCC
>JABFXK010000055.1 GCA_013361785.1 Sphingomonas sp. | reverse complement strand
GCGGGAGGGATTCGAACCCTCGATACGGTTTTGCCGTATACTCACTTTCCAGGCGAGCGCCTTCGACCACTCGGCCACCGCTCCGCACCTGCTGGAAGCGGGCTCATCTAGAGAGGAAGCCGACGAGCGGCAAGGTTGCCGCCCGTAACGAGCCTGCCTAGGTCAGCGTCATGACTCCCGCCGAGCGCCTCTCCGGACGAGTGCCGAGCGCCGCCGACATGGAGGCGATCGCCCGGGCGACGCTCGACCGGCTTCCTTCGCCGTTCGCCGAAAGCCTCGGCGACATCGTCCTGCTGATCGAAGAGGTCGCAAGCGCCGAGACCGCGCGGCGCCTGGGCCTGAACCATCCGATGCAGCTTAGCGGGCTGTACGAGGGCGTGCCGCTCAACCACCAAAGCGTTCAGATGTCAGGCACGCTGCCGGAGCGAATCACGCTGTACCGGCGGCCGATCATCGCCGAATGGCAGTCGAGCGGCGTGAGCCTCGGGCAGCTCGTCAGCCATATCGTGATCCACGAGGTCGGCCATCATTTTGGCTTTTCGGACGAGGAGATCCACGCGCTGGAGGACCAAGCCGAGTGAGGAGCCTGCTGCGATTCGATCAGGTGGCGCTGCGACGCGGCGGCCGGCTTCTGTTCGAGGAGCTCGACCTCGCGCTTGACGCCGGCGAGGCGCTGCAGGTGGCGGGGCCGAACGGCAGCGGCAAGTCGAGCCTGATCCGACTTGCCGCTGGGCTGCTCCGGGCCGAGCGCGGGCGCGTCGAACGCTCGCCGCTCGCGCTTGCCGACGACAATGTCGCGCTCGATTCCGAGCTTCCGCTCGGCCGTGCTCTCGATTTTTGGGGCGGCACGACGGCTCCGGCGATGGAGGCGCTCGGCATTGCTCATTTGGCCGAAGTGCCGGTCCGGCTCTTGTCATCCGGGCAGACCAAGCGCGCGGCGCTGGCGCGCGTCGTCGCGTCGGGCACGCGGCTGTGGTTGCTGGATGAGCCGCTGAACGCGCTTGACCGCGAAGGCGCCGAGCGGCTCGGGCGAGTGATCGCCGATCATCTGCGCAACGGCGGCGCGATCCTCGCCGCTTCGCATCAGCCGCTGCCGAGCGAGCCGCCGCGGCTGGAACTCGGCGTATGACTGCTGCGCTGATCGCGCGCGACCTGCGCCGCGCATTCACCGGCGCGGCCTGGCTGCCGATCGTCTTCTTCCTGCTCGTGGCGGCGCTGGTCCCGTTCGCGATCGGCCCCGATGCGCGGCTGCTTGCGCGCATAGGACCCGGCGCGTTGTGGATCGCGGCGCTGACCGCGGCGCTACTGCCGATCGAGCGGCTGGTCGAACCCGACCGGGCCGACGGCGTGCTCGACCAATTGTTCCTCCACGGAATGGCCGAGGAGAGCGTCGCTTTCGCGAAGACGATCGCGCACTGGCTGAGCTTCGCGCCGCTTCTGCTGGTCGCGGCGGTGCCGGCCTCGGCGCTGCTCGCGCTCGACGGCGGAGCGCTGGCGAGGACGGAGATCGCGCTGCTCATTGGAACGCCGGGGCTCGCTTCACTCGCCGTCGCGATTGCCGCCGTCACTGCCGGTTTGCCGCGCGCGGGCTCACTCGCTGGGTTGCTTCTTCTGCCGCTCGCGGTTCCGCTGCTGATCTTCGGAGCGTCGAACGCTTATCTGCTCGAGGGGGCGGTGTCGCTGCTGCTCACCGCGGGCGCGCCGTTCGCTGGTGGCGCTGCGATCCGAGCGGCCAGGACCTAGTCCTTCGACCACCTCGCAAAGATCGCGGTCGGGAGGAGAAGCCCCCTCGCCTCCTCGCGGACGGCCATTTCGCCCATCTCGATGATGCCGCCGAGATCAGCGAGCGTCTGCTTCACCAGTTCGCCGATCGCGAGTGCGGACATGCGCACCGCATAAACGGTGAGCACGAGGAAGCGGCTGTCCGCGTCGAGCAGTCTGCGGCAATCGGCGAGCAGCGGCGCGAGATTCTCCTCGAGCCGCCAGACCTCGCCCGTCGGGCCGCGGCCGAACTTCGGCGGGTCGAGCAGGATGCCGTCGTATCGCCGGCTGCGCCGCACCTCGCGCGCGGTGAACTTGGTCGCGTCGTCGACGATCCAGCGGATCGGCCGCTCATCGAAGCCGGAGAGACGCGCATTCTCCTTGCCCTGCTCGACCGATTTCTTCGATGCGTCGACATGAACGAGTCGAGCGCCCGTATCGCTGAGCGTCAGCGTTCCGACACCGGTGTAGCCGAACAGGTTGAGGACGTCGGCATCGGCCGAGCGGTCCCGCATCCAGTCCCATTGCGGCGCCATGTCGGGAAAGAAGCCGAGGTGCCGGAAGGGCGTCAGCGAAGCGGCGAAGCGGACGTTGCCGCGCGACAGCTCCCACTGACGCGGCACCGGCCGGTGCTGCACCCAGCGGCCGCCGCCCTCCTCGTCCGAGCCGGGGACGAAGGTCGCATCGGGATCCCAGTCGCTGCGCGCCGGCGCCCACATCGCCTGCGACTCGGGCCGCACGACGGTGACGTCGCCGTATCGCTCGAGCTTCTGGCCATCACCGCAATCGATCAGGCCCCAGTCGCTCCAGGGCTGAGCAACGAGCGTCGTGAGTTCCGTCACGCCGGAGTCTAGGCAGCGAGGGCGAGCTGCGTGCCCACAGATGCGATGGCCGCGCGGCCGTCGAGCAGCGCGGCGCCGGCGGCCCTTGCCGCCGCGGCGTCGACGTCGCGCAGGTGACCGAGCAGATCGTCGACACTGAGGATTCGGCCGAATACCTCGATCGAGCGCGCCATGTGGTCGGCGCGTCCCTGTGCGCCCTCGAAGCTCATCAGCAGCCCGGCTTCGAGCTGCGTCCGCGCCCGCTCGACCTCGGCATCCGAGAGTGTCTCGACCCCATCGGCGAGAATGGCTCGGGCGAGATGCATCGATTCGACCGCGCGATTGCGGTCCGCGGCGCAGCTCAGGGCGACGATGCCGGTGTCGGCATAGGCCTGCTGCCAGGCGCTCACCGAATAAGCCAGGCCCCGGTCCTCACGAAGCTCCTGGAATAGCCGCGACGACATGCCGCCGCCGGTCGCCTGGACGAAGACGGAAAGCGCCGGGACCCGCGGGTCGGACGCAGCAAAGCCGGGAAGGCCGAGGCACCAGTGCGCCTGTTCGAATTCGCGGCGGTCGTTGCGGACTCCGCCGGTGAACTCGGCGCGGCCGATCGGAACGCCCGGCCAGTTCTCCATGTCGCCGAACAGCCGCTCGGCCATCCGGAGGATTTCATCAGGGTCGACCTTTCCGCTCGCCGCCAGGATCAGGCGCGAGGGCACCAGCTCGTCGCGGATCCAGGCGCGGCAGTCCTCGGCCGTAATGGCGGCCAGGCTCTCCTCGCAGCCGAGCACCGACCGGCCGAGCGGCTGCGCGCCGAACGCCGCTTCGAACAAATGGTCGTGGACGAGGTCGTCGGGCGAATCGATCACTTCGCCGAGCTCGGACAGGATCACCGTCTTCTCTCGTTCAAGATGTTCTTCGTTGAGGTGCGGCGTGCGCAGGAAGTCGGCGATGAGCTCGGCTAGGAGCGGCGCGTCCTTGGCGAGCGTGCGGCCGTAGAAGACCGTCTGGTCGCGCGCGGTCCACGCGTTGATGATCCCGCCAACATCCTCGATCGCCTCGGCAATCTGGCGCGTGTCGCGCGAACCCGCACCCTTGAACACCATATGTTCGACGACATGAGCGAGTCCGTTGAGATGTTCGGGCTCCGAGCGCGAGCCGACCATCGCATAGACGCCGAGCACCACGGACTGGGCGTCCGGCAACGGGTCCACCGCGACCGTCAACCCGTTGGGCAGGACGTGCATTTCACCGCTCACGGCTTGGGCCGCTCCTCACGCCGTCTCTTCCTCACTGCCAGAACATAGATAAGCAGCGCGATTGCGGCAAAGCTGAACCACTGAACCGCGTAAGAGCGATGATTGTTCGGAATGGTGTCGAGCGACGGCGGAGCGCTCGGCTGTAGCCCCGGGGGCGCGCTTCCGGCGACGAGGCGCATTCCCGTGCGGCGGTCCGGCGCGATGATCCCGCTGACAGGACCGCCAGTCCAATTGATCTTCGCATTGGGATCTTTCGACCAGCCGACCTCGACGCTCATGCCCGGCCCCTCGGCACCCGTCGAGCAATCGACGATCTGGACATAGCCCGGCTCTCCCGCTCGGTTTTCTCCCGCCATCGCCCGGTGGCCGACAGGCCGCAGGCAGACGCCGGTTGCGTTCCTGAACAGAGGCAGCTGATCGCTCTTGAGCGGGATTGTCGGCCAGGTGATCGGCGGCTGCTTCTGCGCAGCGGCATATTGGGCAAGGAGTCCCTGTTTCCACTTCGCCCGCTGCAACTGCCAGATACCGAGGCCGATCATCAGGGCGACAGCAGCCAGCACGATAATCGTCGGGATGAGCGGCACGCGGCGGGTCATCGCAGGATGCGTCCCTCCCGCGCGCGGTGTTTATATTCCTGTGCGAGTAGCAACGCCTTCGACAAACGGAGGCCGCCGATCGTGAGCGCAGCTGCCACCGGGATCCACACCAGATGCACCCACCACGGCGGCGAAAAGATCCCGACGACGACCAGCGCGGCGACTACCACGATTGTACCGACGATGAAGATCAGAAAGGCCGCGGGGCCATCACCGACATTGAAACTGTCGAAATCGAGACCACAGCTGCGGCACTTGGGCGCGAACCGCACCCATCCCGCGAACAGTGTGTGAGCCCCGCAACTGGGGCAATTGCCGGCGATCGTCGCATGGAGCGACGGTGCCGCTTCAGCAGTTTTGCCGGAGATCACCCCGCGTGCGGCGCGCCCCAGCCGCCCCAGACGTAGATCGAGGTGAACAGGAACAGCCACACGACGTCGACGAAGTGCCAGTACCAGGCGGCCGCCTCGAATCCGAAATGCTGCTTGGGCGTGAAATCGCCGCGGTTTGCGCGGAGCAGGCACACGATCAGGAAGATCGTGCCGACGATCACGTGAAAGCCGTGGAAGCCCGTCGCCATGAAGAAGGTCGAGCCGTAAATGCTGCCTTTGAAGGCGAACGGCGCGTGGACATATTCCCACGCCTGGCACGCGGTGAAGCTGATCCCCA
>JABFXK010000235.1 GCA_013361785.1 Sphingomonas sp. | reverse complement strand
CCGCGACCGGCGCAGGAAATCGATCAGCTTGTAGCGCGCAATGGCATGCACCCATGGCGTCAACAATTCTGCCGGGTCGTAGCTGTGTCGCTGAATGTGGATCGCCAACAGTGCTTCCTGAACCAAATCCTCCGCCTCCGTCGCGCCCTTGCCGAAGCTTGCGAGCTTGCGCTTGTAGTAGGCCCGCAAATGCCGGCTGAGCCGCTCGAGCAGAGCCCGGTGAGCGGCCGCATCGCCGGCCTGGCTGGCAAGCATCAAGGCCTTCAGTTCCGTCTCGGGGCTCGTCATGCCTGCCTATCTTCTAGTTCGCTTGCGCGATCCATTTGGTTACAGCCACGAGCAACGTTCGGGGCAAAATGCCTGATTTGGTCAGAAACGGCATCGGTCATCATTCAGCAGGCTCCGGAACCCGTTCTGGCTTGACTCCATGCTCGAGACGGATCGGCGGCTGCCGGCCGCTATCATCTTGCGACGGCAGCCCAAAGCCCTTTACCAGCCCGAAGATCGCCGGGATCACGATCAGCGTCAGCAGAGTCGAGGAGATCATGCCGCCAATCATGGGCTCGGCGATGCGCTGCATGATCTCCGAGCCGGTGCCGGTGCTCCACATGATCGGCAGCAGGCCGGCCATGATCGCGACCACCGTCATCATCTTCGGGCGGACGCGCTCGACGGCACCTTCCATAATGGCGTCGTAGAGATCCTTCCGGGTGAGCGCCCGGCCCTGTACCTGACGCAGCATCCTGACTTCCGCCAACGCCTGATTGAGATAGATCAGCATCACGACGCCGGTCTCGGCGGCGACGCCGGCGAGCGCGATGAACCCCACGGCGACCGCAACCGACAGGTTGAAGCCGAGCCACCACATCAGCCAGAGACCGCCGACGAGGGCGAACGGCAGCGATAGCATGACGATCATGGTTTCAGTCACGGAGCGGAAGTTGAGATAAAGCAGGAGGAAGATGATGAGCAGCGTCACGGGGACGACGATCTTCAATCGCGCAGTAGCCCGTTCCAGATATTCGTATTGGCCGCTCCAAACCACATAGTAGCCGGGTGGAAACTGGATGCTTGCCTGCACCGCGCGCTGCGCGTCGGCGACATAACCGCCGAGGTCACGATCGCGGATATCGACGTAGATGTAGGTCGCGAGCTGTCCATTCTCGGTCCGGATCGAGGTCGGCCCGCGCGCGGGCGCGACATTGGCAACCTCGGCGAGCGGCACGGCCCCACCGGCCGGCATTGGAACGAGGATGTCGCTTCCGATCGCCTTCGGATTGTCGCGGAGATCACGCGGGTAGCGCATGTTTACCGTGAAGCGCTGCCGGCCCTCGACCGTCGTCGTGACACTCTGGCCGCCGAGCGCGGTGGCGATCGTGTCCTGCACGTCCTGGACCGCGATGCCATAGCGCGCCAGCGCCTCACGGTTCGGAGTGATTTCGAGGTAGTAGCCGCCGAGGCCGCGCTCGGCATAAGCCGACGACGTGCCGGGAACCGCCTTGAGCACCTGCTCGATCTGCTTGGCGAGCTTGTCGATGCCGGCAAGATCGGTGCCGATAACCTTGACACCGATCGGCGTACGGATGCCGGTCGAGAGCATGTCGATGCGGGCCTTGATCGGCATGGTCCAGGCGTTGGAGACGCCGGGGAATTGCAGCGCCTTGTCCATCTCGGCGATCAGGCCGTCGACGGTGACGCCCTTGCGCCATTCCTCCTTCGGTTTGAGGTTGACCACTGTCTCGAACATTTCCGATGGCGCCGGATCGGTCGCGGTCGCAGCCCGGCCGGCCTTGCCATAGACCGACGCCACTTCCGGAAAGCTCCTGATGATACGGTCCTGGGTCTGCATCAGCTCGGATGCCTTGGTCACCGAAATGCCCGGCAGCGTCGTCGGCATGTAGAGCAGCGTGCCCTCGTTGAGGTTGGGCATGAACTCGGTGCCGAGCTGCCGCGCCGGCCAAACCGAGACCGCAAGCACGGCGAGCGCCAGCACGATCACCAGCGTCTTGGCGCGCAACACGCCCCTGATCACCGGACGATAGATCCAGATTAGGAAGCGGTTGATCGGGTTCTTGTGCTCGGGGATGATCTTGCCGCGAACGAAGATCACCATCAGCGCCGGCACCAGCGTGACGGACAGCAGCGCTGCGGCCGCCATCGCGAAGGTCTTGGTGAAGGCGAGCGGACTGAACAGCCGCCCCTCCTGTGACTCCAGCGTGAAGATCGGCATGAACGAGACGGTGATAATCAACAGGCTGAAAAACAGCGCGGGTCCCACCTCGGAAGCCGCCTCGATCAGGATCGCAACGCGCGGCTTGCCGGGCTCGGCGCGCTCGAGATGCTTGTGGGCGTTCTCGATCATGACGATCGCCGCATCGATCATCGCGCCGATCGCGATCGCAATGCCGCCCAAGCTCATGATGTTGGAGCCGATGCCGAGCAACTTCATGGCGCCAAAGGCCATCAGCACGCCGACCGGCAGCATCAGGATGGCGACGAGTGCGCTACGGACGTGCAGCAGGAACACGATGCAAACCAGCGCCACCACAATGCTCTCTTCGAGAAGGGTGTGCCGCAGCGTGTCGATCGCGGCCTTGATAAGGTTCGAGCGGTCGTAGACCGGTACGATCTCGACCGATTTCGGCAGGCTGGTCGCGATTTCCTTGAACCGTTTCTTGACGTTCTCGATGACGTCGAGCGCGTTCATGCCGAAGCGCTGCAGTACGATGCCGCTTGCGACCTCGCCCTCGCCGTTCAGCTCGGCGATGCCGCGTCGCTCATCCGGTCCGAGCTCGACGCGGGCGACGTCGCGCAGCAGCACCGGCGTGCCATTGTCGGTCTTGAGTACGATGTTGCCGAGGTCGTTGATGCTCTTCAGGTATCCCCTGCCCCGGATGACATATTCGAATTCGGACAACTCGACGGTGCGGCCGCCGACATCGGCGTTGGAGGCGCGGATGGCATCGCGCATCTTCTGCATGTTGATGCCGAGATCGCGCATCCGCTGCGGATCGAGGATGACATTGTACTGCTTGACGAAGCCGCCGACGCTTGCGACCTCGGCGACGCCCTCGGCTTTCGCCAGCGCGAATTTAAGGTTCCAGTCCTGGATCGTGCGGGTATCCGCGAGGTTCAATTCTTTGGACATCACGGCGTACTGGTAGACCCAGCCGACGCCGGTCGCATCCGGACCGATCGTCGGGCTGACGCCTTGCGGCAATCGCGACGTCGCGCTGTTGAGGAATTCGAGCACCCGCGAGCGCGCCCAATAAATGTCGGTGCCGTCCTCGAAGATGACGTAGACAAAGGAGACGCCGAAGAACGAGAAGCCGCGCACCACCTTGGATTTCGGCACCGTGAGCATCGCAGTCGTCAAGGGATAGGTGACCTGATCCTCAATGACCTGCGGCGCCTGTCCCGGATATTCGGTATAGACGATGACCTGGGTATCAGAGAGATCCGGGATCGCATCGAGCGGCAGATGGATCAGGGCGTAGAGGCCGGCGGCCGCCGCAAAGCCAGTGCCGAACAGCACCAGCAGCAGGTTGCGGGCGGACCAGGCGATGACGCGGGCGATCATGGCTTGGCTCCCATCGTCTTTTCCTCACGGGAAAGATCAGCGCTTTGCGAGCTGCCTGCTTCGGCAAAGCCCTTCAGCGCCGCCTTCAGATTGCTTTCGGCATCGATCAGGAAATTAGCCGAGGTCACGACCGCCTCGCCTTCCGAGACGCCTTCAGTGACCTCGACGTTGCCGCCGCCGCGACGGCCAAGCTTGACCTCGCGCGGCTCGAAACGGCCTTCACCCTTGTCGATCAGCACCGCCCGGCGTGTGCCGCTGTCGAGCACGGCGCTTTCCGCGACGGCCAGCACCGGCTCGGACGATCCGGTCTCGATCTCCGCATCGACGTACATCTCGGGCCGCAGCAATTCGTCCGGATTGGGCACCTCGATACGGATGCGCGCGGTGCGCGTCTGCGTGTTCAAATGCGGATAAACCACCGTCACAGCGCCAGTGAACGTTCGGCCAGCGAGCGCACGCGGCCGGATCGTCACTTTTGTTCCGACGGCGACCTGAGGGAGATCGCGCTCCGCCACATCGACGACCACCCAGACGAGTTGATGGTCGGCGATCCGGAACAAAACGTCGCCCGGCCCAGCGCGCATGCCGTTCACCGCGGCGCGTTCCAGGATTTCGCCGTCCTGCGGAGCAAGCCAGGGGATCGACAGCGCAATTTCTCGGGTGCGCTCGATCTCCTTGATGGCCGGCTCCGGCGTGGCGAGGTTCTCCAGCCTCCTGCGCGCGCCCTTCAACTCTTTTCCCGTTGCGCCGGCGTTGAAGGCGGAGAGATATTCGGCGGCGGCGCTCGACAGCGCGGGGCTGTACACGTTCACGAGCGGCTGCCCCTTGTGAACGTGATCGCCGGTCGTGACGTTGGCGACGCTCTCGACGAATCCCTCGAATCTTAGTGCAACCACCGAGACGCGCCTCTCGTCCTCTTTGACGGTCCCCGGCGCCCGGATCAACGATGTAATGGGTTGTCTGATCACAGGCCCGGACCTGACGCCCGTGCGCTGAATCTTGCCGGCCGACAGCTTCACCAAGCCGTCGTCGCTGTCCTCGCCCTCGTACACCGGGATGTAGTCCATCCCCATCGAGTCCTTCTTCGGCATCGGAGAAGTGTCCGGCAGACCCATCGGATTGCGGTAATACTTGATCTTGCGATCGCCCTTGGCTTCGGCCGCCTTCACTTCCGGCTGCTGCTCGGGCTCATCGAAGCTGACATCGGCACTGGCGGGCACCGCGCGATAGTCGCGGCCGTCAGCCGTCTTCTTTGGTGTGAGCGAGTAGAACGGCTTGCCGTCCGGATCCCTAAAATAGATCGGCGCGCCCGCATCCGCCGCGAGCGCATCGGATACGACAGAGTTGGCAATCAGCGGCGGTCGCAGCTCGCGGCCGGCGATGAAAGCGACACCCGCGGCTGCGACGATCGCAGCGGCGGTGCCAATGAGGCCAAGGCGGGTCATTGCTCGGCCGTAACGAGGAGCTTGCTTTGAACCGTGCCGGTTTCGCCTTGCACCTTGGCGCCGAGCGAGAGCTGCCAGCGGACGG
>JABFXK010000262.1 GCA_013361785.1 Sphingomonas sp. | reverse complement strand
ACTGTTGTTCGCCGGCACCGGCGCAATCGTCGCCGACGGGTCCTTGTTGCGCGTGACGTTGGCGCCGGCGCTGACCTGCGGCGCATATGCGCCTTTTTGCGCGCGGGTGTTCTCGTGCGCGACGAGCAGTGCCGCCTGAGCGGCCTTCAGGTCCGCATTGTGCGCGAGGGCCTGCTCGATCAGCGCATTCAGCGCCCGCGAGTGAAAGATAGTCCACCAATCAGCTGGAATATCCTCGCCAGCGACGAATTGCTGCGCATTTCCTCCGGGCACTCCCTGAGTGGCCGCAGTCGTCTGCGGCGGCACTGCCGTGTAGCTTGTCACCGCCGGTGCCGCCGGCGGCTTGAAATTCGGCCCCACGACGCAGCCTGTCGCGAGCAGCGGCGCGAGAAGCGCAACAGCCGACGCACGACGGGAAAGCAACGTGATTGACCTCCAAGTTTCGCTATCTGGGCCCGCCACCCGCGGTCGAGCGGATGTAATAGTATCACATTACACGAGCGGCAAGCCCGCGCGTTGGAGAGGAAGCGGCACCAGGGCAAATTACATCGGAGAAAGGAAGTCCACGTTTCGACAGGCGGTCGTGCAGAGACTGCAAACGCGCGCCGCTCGGCGCACGCTAAATGCCCAACGCCACGCCTGCGTAGATCTTCCGCCGCTGCGCCGGCTCGATCCCGTTCTGGAAAACACGGTTGTAATATTTGCGGTCGGTTAGGTTGGTCACTCCGCCGAGGACCCGGATATTGGGCGTGATCTGCCAGTCGCCGGTCAGGTCGAGCACCGTATAGGCCGGCACTTTGGCGGGGATGAAGTTCGCCCTTCCCGGCGCTCCGACGGGAAGATCCGAATCCTGGAAGAACTGGCTGCTGACGCTCGATCCGGCGAGGCTGACGTTGAACTGCCCGTCACGGCGGAAGCTCAATCCGTATTTCGCCGTCACCGCCGGAGCGAAGGCCGGCTTGTTGCCCACGCGGTTGGCGAGATTGCTTCGCGTGAACTTGGCGTCGAGCAGGCTGACGTTACCGAACAGCGTGAGGTGCAGCCCGTCATTGCGCGCCGCGAGCAGGTCATAGGATACCTCCCCCTCGAAGCCACGGTGGCGCGTGTCGCCGCTGTTCTGAAGAAGGGATTCGACCGGCGAGACGACGATCGTCTCGATGCGGTTCTTGAAGTCGATCCAGAACAGGCTGGCGTCGTAGAACAGCCCCTTCACCGGCGTGCCGTGCACCCCCGCCTCCCACGACAGCGACTTCGATGCCGCAGGGACGCCGCCGGGAAGCACGTTCGAAAATGGCGATGCCACATCGAAAAAGCGCACCGGACGATAGCCTTGGCTGACGCTGAAATAGGTCTCGTTCTGGTTGCCGAAGTCGAACCCGGCACCGAGGCCGAACATCGGGATCGTCCGGCTCACCGACTGGTGGATCAGCGGGCGGACGAGGTTCGGCGGCCGGACGCTCTCGTTGATGCTGATCCGCTCATGGTCGAGGCGGAAGGATGGGACGATGTGCCAACGGCCCGGCAACCGGAAGACGTTCTCGGCGAACAGCGCGCCGTACCAGTCGTGCCGCTGCTGGTTGAGCCGCGGAGTGCCGTCGTGGCTGCCGCGCGGTGCAATGATGTCGGTGCTCGTGAACTGCTGGAACGGCGCATTGTCCTGGTAGAGCACCGTCCCGAAGGTCAGCGCATTGCCCTTCCCCCAGCGCTTGCGGAAGCGCCAGTCGAGCCCCTCGCTGTGGAAGCGGTCGTCCTGCAGCGTGGTCGTCTTGGGCGCAGGCCCCGCGGGAGCGGCGCGCGTGTAGAGCTCCTGCCACGCGGTCCAAAGCTTGGCTTCCGAGCGCCAGCCGTTGCCGAGGTCCTTGTCATTACCGAGCGTCACCGACGTGCGCGTCACCCAATCATGGTTGAACGGCGTCGGCGACTGATCGGCATCGGCGACGAACTGCGCGAAGCTCAGCTTCCCGGGATCGCCGGAGCTCGCGTAATGGTGATGGAAGTCGAGGTACCAGACACTGTTCGCAGCAGGCCGGTATGCGACATAAGCATCGCCCTGCGTCAGCCGCGATCCGCCATTGTCGCGCTGGCCGTTGCTGCGAACGTCGGCGAGATTGCCGCGGAACGACATCGCGCCCGCCGAGCCCTCGATGGTGTTGTACGTCGAGAACAGGCCGTCGCTGCCGATTACATTCTCGGTATAGGCGCCGAGAGGCTGGTTTGCGGCGGGCCGCTTCGAAACGAAGTTCACCGCGGGCGCCGGCTCGGGCCCGTAGAGCAGGCTTGAGCCGCCGCGGATCAGCTGCACTTCCTCGAGCGATTGCGGAAGCGGCGTGTAATAGAGCGTCGGAAAACCGATCCAGTCGGTGGAGATCGGAATCCCATCCTGGAGCACGAGCACGAACTCGGACTCCTGGGGATTGCCGAGCCCGCGGTAGCTCAAGTTGAACTGCGTCGGCGTCTGCTGTTCCGAAACGGTGAGGCCGGGCGTTCGCGAGAACAGCGCGCGCTGATTGTCGGCGACGATCGTCGGCAGCAGGTCGAGCTTCGTGACGCTCGTCTTCTTGGTGACGGTGATCTTGGTCCCGTCGACCTCGGGCATGATGTGATCGAGCTTCTCGGGCGTATTTTCCTTGCGCTCGCCGATGACGAGGATCGTCGGTTGTTCCTTCGGCGGAACATCGGAGGCAAACGCGGGCGACGCGATTCCGAGACCGCTCAACAGAAGGAGGGATGCATCTCGACGAAGCATGTGATGTCGTTACGGGGCGGCCGACGACCGGGCAACCGCTCTCGCTGCAAACGGCACTCTGAGCGTCGCGAGCGGTTAGAAGCCCTGCTCGATTCCAAGCATCACCGCGCGCCCTTCGCCATAGCGCGTCCACCCGCCTTCGAGCGCGGTGGCATCGCTGGTCACATATCGGACGTCGGTAAGGTTCGTGAGATCGATCCTGATGTCCGTAGGCTCACCGGCCATTCGAGTGTGGTAGACGGCTGCCAGCCCGAGCACAGCGTATGCCGAGTGGCGCGAACCGTTCGGCTGCTCAGGCACAAGCGTCCGGACCGCTCCGCTCGACGCGAGAACGTCGGCAGACAGGCTCAGCTTTCCCATGCGCCACGTCAGTCCGGCGGAGGCGGTCACTGGCCGGCTGCCGGCGAGCGGGATCTCCCGCCTTGATGCCGCGGCCAGCACGGCAGGCGCGAACAGGTCGTCGCCGCCGGTGATCGTCCTCGCCTTGGCACTCGCCAGCGCCAAGTTTGCCCAGCCGGAAAGCGGCCCGTGCGAATAGATGCTCGACAGCTCGATACCCTGCGAGCGGCCGCGATTGAATTCCAACGGCGTTCGAACCGCCGAGCCGATCGTCTCATGCTCGACAATCAGATGTCTGGACGTCCGCGAATAAGCGTCCATGCTCAGCGTCAACGGCCCAAGCGCCTCCTGCAATCCCGCGTCGAATTCGTCGTCCCGCTCATTACGTAAAACCGCCGCGCTTGCCTGCTCACCAACCGGCGGCGCTGACGCGTAGCGAGCGTAACCGACGTGGGCCGTGAACCCGCCGCGCTGCCAGACGATGCTTCCGCGCGGTTCGAGGGTAGCTCCCGCTACGAAGCCGCGAAGCCATTCCACGCGCAGTCCAGGATTGAAGGTGAGCGAGGGTGCCAGCGTCCAATCGTCCTGTGCGTAGGCGGCGACAGCAGTCCTGGCGGCATGTGCCGCCGAGGCAAGGCCGAGCTCGTTCGCCGCGGAACGGCTCGCGAGAAGTCCGAAGCGGATGGTGTGGGCGCCGCCGATCTGGTCGCTGCCATCGATCTGCGTCCCAACGGTACTGCGACGGTCGCGCGTGGGGCGTTGGAGCCCCATCGAATCCGATGAAGCGGCCCCAAAGATCGAGCTTTGGAGCGTGAACCCGTCGGTGCTGTGCTGGAAGGTTGCGACGGCATAGCCGCCATCCTCGACCTCTCGACCTGGCCCGATGCCGGTAATGTCCATTCGGTGTTGCTGATGTGAGCCGCCCAGGATCAGCGAAACCCGATTATCTTCGTCGATCACGTGATCGGTAAAGCCAAGACCCTCCACTTGGCTAGAGCGGTCGTGCGCCGTTGCTCCCCTGAGATCGGCGATCCTCGAGCGCTCACGCTCCACGTCGCCGGAAGCAAAGAGGCTCGTCGCACCCGCCGAACCGGCCCATTCGAACGCCGGCTCGATCATGCCGTCGCTGCTGCCGAAGAGTTCAGCCTGGCCGCCATGCTCGTACAGGCCATTCTTTGTCGTGATGCTGATCACTCCGCCGGGGGCAAAGCCGAACTGCGCCGGCAGCGTGCCAGTGATCAGCCGGGTCGTCTCGGCGAGCCGCGAACTCAGAAGGTCGGCGGGATCGGCGATGGCTTCGGGAACGATAACGTTGTTGATTCTGACCTGGTTGGCCGCAGAACCGCGCACGCTGATCGTCTTGCCAGACAAACTGACGCCCGGCGTCTGCGTCAGGATATTCGCAACGCTTCCCGTCTCGCCGCCGGGGCGGTTCTCGATCGTGTCATTGGTGACCGAATAGACTGTCGCGCCAAGCGCCGTGTCTACGCTTGAGCGGGCGGTATCGAGCCTGTGCGCCGTGATGACGATGCTGCTGCTCGGTTGTGCGCGATCTTCGTCGTCCTGATCTTCATCTCGCGTCGGCACCGAAGCAGCGGCTTTCGGCTTGCCGTCGTCATCATCAGGTGGCGGAGGGGCGAGAAGATTTGCAAAGACGAACGCGACTACGAACATCGGCGTTCAATGGCTGCCGCCACTGTGCCTCGCAAGTTTCAATGTGGAAATGAAAGAGGCGGTCCAGGAAGGGGATCCGGACCGCCTCTCAGTTGGCGCGTCTGGGGAGCAAAACGCGCTGGAGATTAAAGGTCGATGCCGGCGGCGATCGCCTCGAGCTTGCGGACCCGCTCGCGAAGGTCGGCCATCTCGATCCGGCCGCTCGCGGGCGGAAGGCCGCGGTCGCCGGCGATCTGGGTCAGCTCCATCTTCTTGAGCTCGAGCCAGCCGTTCCAGGCCCTGAGCCCCGCAAGCGCCGCGCCGGCAAGCCCGACGATGATGCTCGCGCTCAGCACTCCAAGAGTCATGGGGTCCATCACTTCTCCTCCTGCCGGAGCGCTTCGAGCTCGCGCGCCAG
>JABFXK010000158.1 GCA_013361785.1 Sphingomonas sp. | reverse complement strand
GGCGCTTCCTAGGTTGAACGGCGGGCGGATGTACGAAGCTCCAGATCGCTTTAAGCGCTTGATTTCAGCGCGACTTCCCGGCGGTGAGTCGGCCGGTCTGGCCGCGAGCGAGACCGAATCCGAAAGCTCGCCCCTAAAAGACGTGCAATTGATCTCACGTGCGCATCTCGCGCCGTTCTTCGCCGCCGCGAATATCGTCGCCGCGCTGATGATGGCCGCAAACCTCTGGGCTTCCGAAGGTCCGACCTGGCTGGCGCCGTGGCTTGGCGCCGTTGCCTTGGTCAACCTGGGCGCGATGCAGCTCGCAAGGATCCAGTCGATCACCTGCGTCGGCCGCTCCGGCCGCCGAATCCCGATGTGGACGATGGTCGCCGAAGTCGCCTTCCGCGCTTTCGTGTGGCTGAGCCTGCCGCTCTACCTCTTTGCCTCGCTCGATCCCGGAAGCCAGGTGATCGCGGCATCGATCATGGCCGGCCTCGGCATTGCGGCGCTCGGCCTCGTCGTCATTCCGCCTTGCGCCAGCGCCTGGATGATCGCCTTCACCTTGGGCGTCGGTGGAGCGTTGCTGCTCGGCCGCCATACGGTCCCGTTCCAGGACATGCTGTCGATCGTCTTCACCCTCGGCATTTCGATCTTCGGCATTCTCACCGTCGCCCGCTGGGCTTTTCACCAGCTGAAGACCAACGCCGACGTCGGCAGCCAGAGCGAAGGCGCGAGCCTGCTGCTCCAGGAATATGAACAGCGCGGAGTCGGCTGGCTGTGGCAGGTCGATAGCGAAAACCGCGTGAGCTACATCAGCTCGCGGATGAGCGCGCTGCTCGGCAAGCCTGCCGGTCAACTGCTCGGCCATTCGCTGCCTGCGTTGCTCGGCGGCCACGCCGAGCTCGGGCGCATGCTGCTTGAAAAGCAGCCGTTCAACGCGCTCGAGATGGAGCTCAAGACTCCGCGCGGGACGCGCTGGATCTCGATCGCCGGCGACCCGATCGTCGACACCGCCGGCCGCTTCGAAGGCTTCCGCGGCGTCGGCTCCGACATCACCGAAATCCGCCAGACGCAGGAGCGGCTCACGCATCTCGCCAACGTCGACGTTCTCTCCGGCCTTCCGAACCGCGGGCGAGTCCGCCAGCTGCTCGGCGAAGCACTGCGCGTGGCGACGAGCGGCAATGTCCCTTGCGCGATCATGTTCCTCGATCTCGACGGGTTCAAGCCGGTCAACGACACCTTCGGCCACCCCAAAGGCGATGCGGTGCTCCGCGCGGTGGCCAAGCGTCTTGTCGACGAGGTCGGCGACGACGGCCATGTCGGCCGCATGGGCGGCGACGAGTTCGCGATCGTCGTGCCCGATGCGCAGGCTCGCAAGCTCGTCGAGCAAATGGCGGACCGGATCATCGCTTCGATCAGGGAGCCGTATCAGATCGACCAGACCGAAATCCGGATCGGCGTTTCGATCGGCTGCGCGTTCGGCCCGATCGACGGTGCGACGGTCGACGACCTGATCCTCAAGGCCGACCTCGCCTTGTACCAGGCGAAGGACGCCGGCCGCGGCTGCGCGCGTTATTTCTCGTCAGAGCTTCAGTCGGAGCAGGAAGACCGCGTCCGGCTCGAGGCCGACCTCAGGAGCGCCCTGGCGTCGAAGCAATTCCACCTCGTCTACCAGCCGCTGATCAACGCCAGGACCCAGAAGCTGATCGGCTTCGAGGCGCTGATCCGCTGGAATCACCCGAAACGCGGCCTGGTGCCGCCGGTTGTCTTCATTCCCGTGGCCGAGGAAACCGGCCTCATGCCCGCGATCGGCGAGTGGGTCATCGAGGAGGCGTGCCGCGCCGCTGCAAGCTGGCCCGAGCCCATCACCGTCGCGTTGAACGTCAGCCCCAAGCAGATCGTGCTCGCCGGCCTGCCGAACGTTGTCAGCGAAGCGCTGTCGCGCAACAAGCTCGCCGGCAACCGGATCGAGCTCGAAGTGACCGAGGGCGTGTTCCTCGGCGACAACGGCCCGACGCTCGACGTGCTGAAGCGGCTGCGGGCGCTCGGCGTCGGAATCGCGCTGGACGATTTCGGCACCGGCTATTCATCGATCGGCTATTTGAACAAGGCCATCTTCCACAAGCTCAAGATCGACGGCAGCTTCGTTCGCGAAGCGGGTTCGCGGCCGGAGAATGTCGCGATCATCCAGTCGATCGTCCAGCTGGCCAAGAGCTTCCGGATGTCGGTCACCGCGGAGGGCGTCGAGACCGCCGAGGATTTCGAACGCATGCGCGACCTCGGCTGCGACACGATCCAGGGTTATCTGTTCGGCAAGCCGCTCGCTTATGAGCGGGCGAACCAGATGGTCCTCGGGCTTGGCGCGAAGCGCCTGGCCGGCTGATCGGTGTCTGCAATCCCAGAGCTTTCCTGAACTTATCCTGCTTTTACCGCCGCGCGCTTGCGGCTAGGCTTGCCCGCGGCTTGGCTCGGGGGAGCTCGCGGTGACGGTTTCGGGTCCGCAGAGCATGTTCAAGTTCCAGAGCGGACGAGTGATCGCGCTCGGGCGGGTCATGCTCGCCCTGCTTTTCCTGCTTTCGATCTGGCTCGATCAAAGCCAGCCCGCGCAGGCGCCGGCCCAAACATACGGGCTGTTGCTGTTCTACGTGGTTTTCTCGATCGGACTGGCCGCGCTGACCTGGCGCAACTGGTGGCTCGACGCGCGGCTCGCGGCACCGGCTCACCTGGTCGACATGGCGGTGTTCACCGGAATCGTGTTCTCGACGAACGGATACACGAGCCCCTTCTTCCTCTTCTTCATCCTGCCGCTGCTTTCGGCCGCCATCCGCTGGGGCTGGCGCGAGACCACGATCACCGCAACCGCGCTCGTGCTGCTCTATTTCGCGGCTGGGCTGCTCGTTGCGGGAAGCGAGTCATTCGAGCTTCAGCGCTTCATCGTGCGCAGCGGCCACCTCGTGATCCTGTCCGCAATCCACATCTGGTTTGGCATTCATCAGCAGTTCGCGCGCCTGTTCTTCGGTCTCGACGAGCTCGACCGCCGCCTCGGGCGTGACGAGGATCCGATCATCAAGGCGCTGGCCTTCGCGATGGACGAGACTCGAGCGCGTTCCGCCGCTCTCCTGCTCCGGTCGAACGATGGCCAGCGCTTCGCCGGCACGCGCATCACCGACGGGCGCGCGCATCCGCTCAAGATCGCGCAGCCGCTGATGCGTGAAGCCGTTTCGGTGGTGATGTTCGACATCGAGCGAGACCGTACATTGTGCAGGAGGAACGACGGCTGGCACCGCTTTCTTCCCGCGTGGAAGCTGGTCAACTCCGATGCCCTGCGCGAGCTCGGTGCAAGAGAGGGACTGGTCTGCGAGGTCCGCAGCGGAACCCTCCAGGGCTGCTTGCTGCTGTGGGATATGCCCGACCTGTCGGTCGATTTCCTCGAGCTTGGCCGCGAGCTCGGGCGCGCCGCGGGTGCGGTGCTCGATCATGACGCGCTGCTTTCGGCGACGGAGGAAGGAGCAGCGGCGCGCACCCGCCTCTCGCTTGCCCGCGACGTCCACGATAGTGTCGTACAGTTCCTCGCCGGCGCCGCGTTCCGCGTCGAAGCGATCATGCGGGGCACGCGCAGTGACGGGCAAATGGAAACCGACCTGAAGGAGCTCAAGCGCTTGCTGATCGAGGAGCAGGGGGAGATCCGCGCCTTCGTCTCAGCGCTTCGCCGCGATCGTGAGCTCGAGCTCGCCGAGGCGGTCGAGGAGCTGAAAACGCTTGGGCGACGGCTGGCGCAGCAATGGTCCGTCGATTGCCGCATCGATGCGAGCAACGACGACGCGTCGATCCCGATCCGCCTCCAGCTAGATCTTCAGCAGCTTCTGCGCGAAGCTGTCGCCAATGCGGTGCGGCATGGCGGCGCAAGCCGCATCGATGTCGATGTCGGAGTCGACCAGGATCAGCTTAGACTGCAGGTCAAGGACAACGGCTCCGGTTTCCTGCCGGCCAACGGCGGTGCGCGGGTCGAGCCCTGGTCGCTCAAGGAACGCGTTGACCGTGCCCACGGCTCGCTGTCGCTCTTCTCCGAACCCGGTTGTACGAACCTGGTGATCACTCTTCCACTCGCAGGGGCTGCTGCATGACTCGTGTTCTGATTGCCGATGACCACCCGATGATTGCGGCGGCGCTCGACGTGCTGCTCCGGGGCAGCGATTATGAGCTGGTCGGTCGTGCGCGCAGCGGCACTGACGCGCTGGCGCAGGTGCAGCGAGTGAAGCCCGACTTGCTCCTGCTCGACGTCAACATGCCCGACGGCTCTGGTCTCGACGTGCTCAAGCAGTTGCGCGAATCCCGCAAGGCGCCGGCCGTAGTCCTGCTCACCGCCGGAATGGACGATCCACAACTCCTCACCGCTTCCGCGCTCGAAGCCGAAGGAATGGTGCTCAAGACC
Organism: Sphingomonas sp.; assembly: GCA_013361785.1. Taxonomy (GTDB): domain Bacteria; phylum Pseudomonadota; class Alphaproteobacteria; order Sphingomonadales; family Sphingomonadaceae; genus Sphingomicrobium. Next base: position 785 of record JABFXK010000158.1, on the reverse strand, counting down.
TCCGACCCGGCGCTCCTGCTCGAATGCATGGAGCGGGTCCGAAGCGGCCAGACCTGCATCGACCCGGAAATTGCCGAACGGATCCAGGTGGCGAAGGAGAAGGCGTCCAGGGCGCCTTCGCTAACCCCGAGGGAGCGCGAGCTGATCGAGCTCGTCCGCCAGGGTCTCAGGAACCGCGACATCGCCGCCCAGCTCGGAGTCACCGAAGGAACGGTGAAGGTCTATCTTCACGCCATCTTCGACAAGGTCGGCGTGGACAACCGCACCGAGCTTGCGATGCGCGCCGGCGAGCTGCTCGGCAGCTAAGATGCCGCGTTAGCCGCGCGGTTCGAAGATCAGCAGCTTTGCCGTTCCGGGCTTCACTTTCGGCCGTCCGTTCGGGCTCGGCGCAGGATCTACGTCCGCGGCCGCGACGAACAGTCGTCCGTTGCGCGGATCGACCGACATGGTTCGTCCGCTGACCAGGCTTGGGACGGTCGCAAGCGCGACGTAGCGATCCGGCGCTTCCTGCTGGTAGACGCTGATCGTGCCGTCGCGCCCGTTCGAGCTGAACACGCGTTTGCGCACGGGATCGAACGCCACGGCGTCATTGCCCCGGCCGATCGGGAGCGATGCGATCAGCTTGCCGGTTCTACCGTCCATCACCGCCATCACGCTGTTCGCGCAGCCCATGAAGACGCGGTTGTTTCGAGCATCGACCGCAAGCCCGTGAGGGCCGGTGCACCCAGCCGCCGGCCAACGGCCGACGAGGCGATTGCTACGCGCGTCGATCTTGAGCAGGTTGC
>JABFXK010000062.1 GCA_013361785.1 Sphingomonas sp. | reverse complement strand
GTGAAGGCGATGAAGTCGTACTCCTACATGGATCAGGCGCCGCTGCAGGAAGTCGACATCCATCACGGCATCGAGGATACGCTGACCATCATGCAACACCGGCTGAAGCATGGCATCGTCGTCAGGCGGGACTACGATCGCGCGCTGCCGCTCGTGCCGGTGTACGGCAGCGAGCTCAATCAGGTGTGGACCAATCTCATCGACAATGCCGTCGACGCGATGGAAGATGGCGGCGAGCTCACGATCCGCTCGCATCGGGAAGGCAATTGCGCGGTGATCGAGATCTCGGACACCGGTCACGGCATTCCGGAGGATGTCCTGCCGCGGCTCTTCGAGCCGTTCTTCACGACGAAGCCGCCCGGCAAGGGCATCGGACTGGGGCTGCATATCGCGTACCGGTCGGTGGTGCATCGGCGATACGCATTCAGGTGACGTATCAGACCCTGCCGGTCCCCGCGTTTCTCGAGCAGGATGGCGAGATTGTGATGCGCGTCCGCGTAGCCCGGGTCGGCGTCGAGGCATGCCTGATAGCTCTGCTCGGCTTCGTCGAAGCGGCCAAGGCTTTCGAGCGCGATCGCACGGTTGAAGTGAAGCACCGGGTCCATCGGAAAGTGCGTGAGCGCCTCGTCGATGACCTTTAGCGCGTCGCCGCAACGCGGCTCGATTTCACACAGCAGGGCGCCGAGATCGACATAGGCGCTGTAATACGGCTCGGGCGAAAGCTCGATCGCGCGCCGATACGCCCGTTCCGCGCCTCGCACGTCCGTCTTCATGAGCTGCTCGCCAAGCTCGTACCATTCGCGCGCCTGTGCGGCGGTCGCGCTTTTGCGTTCCGGCGATGCATCCAGCAGCACGACATTGCCGCCGACCTCCGCGAGTTCGAAGTCGAGCAGCAACTGCCCGGTCACGGCGTCCCACTGCGAGGGCCCGGTCTTCACCACGACCGAACCGCCCTCGGCCGTCACGCGCAAACCCGAGAGCGGGAGTTCGTCCGGCAGTTCCGACTTCAAGCGGGACAGCGCCTGGCTGATCTTGCGCGGGCTGACGCCGGCTTCACGAAGGCGCAAGGCCGCGCGCAACAGCACGACGTCCTGAAACGAGAAGCGCAGTTCGTTACGCGGCCCGCGCTCCGGCGTGACGAAGCCCGCATCGACCAGGCCGCTGACGACACGGCGCGTCACGCCCAGCATGGACACGAGCTTCGTCAGCGACAGATCGTGAGCGACGATTCGCTTTGTCACTTGCGGGCACGCGTCCTGGCTGGCGCTTCGACCGGTGCTTCCGCCGGTGCTTTCGGCACGCGCGCGGCGGGCTTTCTGACCTTCGGCACGTCGACGACTTCCGCAGGCGGCGCAGCCGTCTTGCGCCTGGCGGGCGCCGCGGCCTTGGCTTTCGCGCCGGTCTTGCCGAGGCTCGCGCGCAACGCCTCCATCAGATCGATGACTTCGCCGCCCTCGGCCGCTTCCTCGGCGTGCGGTGAAATGACTTCCTTGCCCTCGATCTTGCGGTCGATGGCGGCAAGAATGCGCTTCTTCTCTTCGTCTTCGTAGGCGGCCGCGTCGTAGGCATCCTCGGCGCCTTGCTCGATGATCTGAAGCGCGAGCTTCAGCTCCGCGGCCGAAACCGCCACATGTTCGATGTTCAGTTCCCTGAGCGAACGCTCTTCGTCCGCGAACAGCAGTTGCTGAAAGACCATGCCGTCTTCCGCGGGGCGCACCTGCACGATCCGGGTCTTGCCCTTGTAGGACCATTTGGCCAGCGCGCATCGTCCGCTCTCGGCGAGCGCCTGCTGAAGCAGGCTGTACGGCTTGCCGCCGCGCTTGTCGGGCGCGATGAAGTAGGCCTTGTCATAGAAGATCGGATCGACGGACGCCTCGGGAACGAACGAAACGATTTCGACGACGTGGCTCGCGCCTTCTTCCAGCGCCTTCAGCTCGTCGCCGGTGAAGACGACGAAGCGGCCCTTTTCGAACTCGTAGCCCTTCTTCATGGATGACCGTTCGACGACCTCGCCCGTCAAGTCCGAGACATATTGCTGCTTTACTCTGGAACCATCGGGAGCAAGAAGATTGAAGCGGACGTCCGAGGTGCTTTCCGTGGCCGAGTAGAGCTTGACCGGGATCGAGACGAGTCCGAACGAGAGTGACAGGGAAGCGATCGAGCGTGCCGGCATGGGCTCCTCCTCGCGAGGCGGTTTGTCACCGGCGGCGCGATGGCGTCCGCCCGGCGAAACGCCACACAGATTACCACCGGTCGGAAAGTCGGGTCGGTCGCCGTTGCCGCTGTGCGTGCGTTCATGCGTCGTTGACGACACAATTGCGCCGCGTTACTGTTTGTGCAGCGCAAAAGGAAGCCATGAACGGAACGGGCGGCCGAGGCCGAAAGCCAGCGCCAACCTCACGGGGTCCATGTGAACCGAAAGCATTTCTTTCCGGAGCGAGAACATGAGTACTCAGGCGTCTGAACAAATCGTTGCTGCGCAGAAGGCGGGTCTGGAAGCCATGTTCGGCTTCTTCGAAACCGCGATGCCGGGCATGGAGCGGCTGCTCGAACTGAACGTGCAAGCCGTGAAGACATCGGTCTCCGAGGACCGCGCGGTCGCGCTCGAAGCCCTGAACGCGAAGGACCTTCAGGCATGGGTGGAGCTGACGCTCAGGCAGGCTCAGGCAAACAAGGAAAAGGTCCAGGCCTATTGGCGCCATGTCAGCGAAATCGCCATGGAAACGGGCAGCGAGCTCGTCGCGGAAAGCCAGAAGCACGTCAATGAGTACGTGCGTGAGACGGGCGTGGTGATCGATGGTCTGTCGAGTGCCGCGCCGGTTCGCGGGGATGCGTTCTTCGCTTTCTGGACCACGGGCTTCGAGGCGGCGAGAGACATGGCCAGCGCGGCGGCGGAGCAGGGACGCGCGGCGGCGAAGGACGCAGCCGAAGTCATCGATAAAGCCGGCAACCGGATTTACGCCCGATAGCGCACGCGCGTCAGTCGAAGTCCACGTCGCTGCCGCGTCGCAGTTCGTCCAGTCGCCGGATCTGATCGGGCATGATCCGGCCCAGCGACAGCGAAGGGAGATCGTCGAGGCTGAAGAACTCGACCGCGTCGGTTTCCGCGCCGATCAGTTCGCCCGCGCGCACGATCTCGCCGAGGAAAACGAGCTTCCAGATGTGGAAGACAGAGGGCGGATGAGGATGCTTCGCGGTATCCCAGGCCGCGAGCAGGCGCACGATCTCGACGGTATATCCGCTTTCCTCGCGAACCTCCTTGGCCGCATTCTCCGCGGGCGACAATCCGACGTCGGCCCAGCCGCCGGGAAGCGACCAGAGCCCATCGGCCGCTTCCCGCACGAGCAGTATCTGACCGGCTTCGTTGAACACGGCGCACCGGACGTCGAGCTTCGGGTTGGCGTATCCCGCCTCGAACGCGAAGAGCTCGGCGACCTTGCCTGCTTCGAGCGAGGCGATATCGGCGATCTGCTCATGGGCGATGCTCGCGATTTCCTCGTAGCGCTCGCGGTCGAAGACGCCGGTCGTGTAGTGCAGCCCGGTCTGCGCCAGTGCGAGCAGGCGGCGGGCCTGTTCGAGTCGTCGCTTGAATGATGGGTCGTCGGCTGACATAGGCACGTTCAGTAGCTGAAGGTTTCGGGCATGGCTCGGTCATTGCATGTATCGAGGGCGCTCACGCCGCCGGCCGCTTGATGATCGCGCTCCCGTTCTCGATATACGATTGCGCCGCCGTCAGCAGCCAGCTTTCGAATGTCCGCAGCAGCGGAGAGTTCTGCTTGCGCTCGGGATAGACGAGGTAGTACCCCTTGTCGCTGGGCAAGGCCAGATCAAAAGGCCTGACCAGCTCTCCGGAGCGGAGTTCCTGCGCCACCAGGAATCTCGGCACCAGCGCGATTCCGAGGCCGGCCTTCGCTGCCTCGACGAGCATCGAAAACAACTCGTAGCGCTGGCCTTTCATGCTGTCGACATCATGCACGGCTGCCTGCGCCAGCCACTGTCTCCATGCGTCCGGACGCGCCGACTGATGCAGCAAGGTGAAGTCCGCGACATCGCGGGGCGCGAGCTTCGCTCTGCCCGCCAGCAAGCGCGGGCTGCATACGGCGGTGATCTCCTCACCGAACAGATACGTTGCCACCGAACCGGGCCAGACCGGGTCGCCGAAATGAATGGCGGCATCGAATGGCGTGTCCTTGAAGAGGAACGGCGCCGCGCGCGTGGTCAGGTTGACGACGATGTCCTCGTGCGCCGCATAGAACTCCGGAAGCCGCGGAATGAGCCAGCGCGTGGCGAAGGTCGGGATGACCGCGAGTTCCAGAATGCCGCCAGCGCTACGATGCGCCATCGCGGCCAGCGTGTCCCGTTCGAGGCGTTCGAGGTTCTCGCGCACGCGCTTCGCGTAGATCTCGCCTGCCTCGGTCAGGCTGATTCTTCTCTTGAAGCGGTTGAAAAGCGGCGTGCCGAGATACTCCTCCAGGCTCGCGACCTGCCGGCCCACAGCACTCTGGGTGAGCGAGAGCTCTTCGGCCGTGCGGGTGAAGCTCAGATGCCGCGCGGCCGCTTCGAACGCGATCAGCGCGTCGATGCTGGGTATTTTGCGTCTCACACATCCTTCCGGTTACGCACAACGTTGAGTATTTATATCGTTTGCAGGCCTTTAATGGTGCCATGAGAATTGTTCTGACAACACTGCCTTGTCCTCGCGGCGGCGACGCTGCCCGGATTTCAACCGAACGTTCTCATCCCGCACATGAACCACTTCATCGACGACGACGCATTTTCTTTCCAGGCCTTCCTGCAAGCGAATTTCTCCACTCCGAAGCGTGTCGTCGACAAGACGGGCGGCTCGTCGTATTCGAAGCTTCTGGAAGGACCCGTGTCGATCATGGCCGGCAATGTCCCGGAACGATCGGATGCGCAATCGGCCGCGATCCTGGGCTACAACTGAACCGGAGGGCTGCAGATGCATCGGATCGTTATCGTGGGGGGAGGCGCCGGCGGCCTGGAGCTGGCGACCCGGCTCGGCAACCGGTCAGGCAAGGCGGGACGCGCACATGTGACGCTCGTCGATCGTTGCGCCGTGCACGTGTGGAAGCCCCTTTTGCACGAAGTGGCCGCTGGCAGCCTCGATACCCACGCGCACGAAATCGCCTATGCGGCGCACTCGCACTGGAACGGGTTCTCGTTCATGCAGGGAGAGATGACGG
>JABFXK010000111.1 GCA_013361785.1 Sphingomonas sp. | reverse complement strand
CGGTACTGCGCTTCCCGCGCCGATCAGGATGATCGCGCAAGTGCCGAGAATCACCAGGATCGGCTTGCCGCTCTTCCAGAATCGCGGCACCAGGAACCACATCAAGGTCGACGCGCCGACCACCGACATCATTTGCGCAGCGGGCGCGGTGCGCGTCTGCCACAAGAGCAGCAGCGTGGCCGCGATCCCTGGCACGGCGGCGCCGATGATTCGACGAAGGAGGTCGCGATCCGCCCTCTTTATCCATGCGAGCAGCGCCCATCCGACCGCGCCGGTGACTGGAAGGGTGAGGATGAGGGTCGCGATGCGCCAGCCGTGCCGATACACCGGCCGTGCTTCCTTGACGTAGCTCATCCACAAGCGCTGCGCCTCGGGAGAGATGTGCTCGGGCTTCTGAAGGCATTGGGGCCACATCGAAGCGTGGAATCCGGCAATGATCGCGCCCGCGATCAGCGCCAGCACGAGCCGCCGTCTCCAGTCTGCCGGCGAAAGCCACGCGAGCGCGTACATCAGAGCTCCGCCGAGCATCGCGTCCGACACATAGACCGGCGAAAGCACGTCGCAGACCGCAGCGCGATTGTCGTACGAGGCGAAGACCAGGAAGCTGAACGCGACGCCGCCAGTCATCGACAGCGCATAGGCGCGCAGCCGCTCCGATTGCTCGACGTCATCGACCCAGAACAGCACCATCGCCGCGCCCGCGAGCGCGAGATAGATGATCATCTCGAGCCCGATTGCGAGTGACAGCGCCGAGGTGATCCCGAGCACGAGCCCGCCGCGGACGCGCTTTGGGTCTGCGATCCCGGCGATGCTGAGGGCGAGGAAGGCGAGCTGCCAGCCGTGGTGGTCGATGCGCTCGGGCATGAACATGCCGTTCGTGGAGTCCGCGAACAAGGTCGCGAGCAGCGCGAACGGATAAGCGAGCGGATGGATCAGCCGCCGCGCCGTCAGCACGAGCGAGAAGAGCAGCAGCAGGTAGGGAAGCATTGGCGCGATCGCCACCCCCCACCGCTCGGCCGCGGGTCCGCCCAGGAATGGCCGCAAGCCGAGGATCAATCCCGCGATCGGCAGGTCGACGAGCCGCGACCAGTGAATGTTGGCGCCGAACGGCGGGTTCATCCGGTAGTCGCGAAGGTCGAACCAGCCCTGGCCGTGAAGCAAGCCGCGGACCTGCATTATCCGCATATTGTCGTCAGTGTCGCCGAGGCCAAAGTAACGGATGTCGGTCCACTTCTGGTAAAGGAACCAGGCGCAGACCAGCAGCCACAGGACAAAGACCACAAGCTGCCAGCGGCGCTCGATCAGCTCGAGCCCGCGCGCTTCCCAGTCGTGCGCCTTGCGTTGCAGCATTTTTCGCGCTGTAGCCGCTCGACTTCAAACGGCAAGCAGCCGGGAATGGCCACGGGATTAAACGTCAGTCAGGAAACCTTCGGTCAGCTGGTCCGCTTCGCGCTGGTCGGCTTCTTCCTCGCGGGCGTCTATTCGGCGATCTACTGGTATCTCGCGACCTATATCATGCCGCCAATGGTGGCGGTGGTCATCGCCTTCCTCGTCGCAGTGAGCATCGGCTTCGTCCTTCACAGTCGATGGAGTTTCCGCGGCCACGGAAAGCGTGAGGACCGGCGCATGAAAGCCAAGTTCCTGATCGTCCAGACCTCGGGCTTCCTCCTCAACGAAGCCTTCACCTGGCTGCTCATCAACCATTTCCACGGGCCGACCTGGTGGCCGCTGATCCCGGCGATTTTCGTCACTCCGCTCGCGACCTACATCTTCAACCGCCAGTGGGTGTTCGGCTGATGGAGCGCAGCGTCTATCGGGAGATGGCCGAGCTCGACCAGCGCCACTGGTGGTACAAGGCTCGGCGCGAGGTGCTCGCGGACCTGATCCGCCGCGAGGCGCGGCCGCCCCTGAACGCGCGTATTCTCGAGCTCGGCTGCGGTACCGGGCACAACCTCGAAATGCTCGGGCAATTCGGCACAGTCGATGCGCTCGAGCTGGACGACGAAGCACGCTCGATCGCCGAACAAAGGCTCGGGCGTTCGGTGATGAGCGCGCCGCTACCCGAGCTCGCCGGAGTGCCCGATCGCGGATATGACCTGATCGCCGCGCTCGACGTCATCGAGCATATCGGTGACGACCAAGCAGCCATCGCAGCGATCGCGGCCAAGCTGAAGCCGGGCGCAAAATTCGTGATGACCGTGCCGGCGCACCAATGGATGTGGTCGGCCCACGACGTCGTGAACCATCATAAGCGGCGCTATTCGAAACCCGGGCTGCGGCGGCTGATCGAACATTCACCGCTGCGGCTGGAGAAGATCGGCTATCTCAACAGCCTGCTCTTCCCACTCGCCGTGGCCGAGCGCTTCGCATCGAGGATCCGCGGCAAGGACAGCGCCGACGTGAAGCTTCCGTCAGCGCCGCTGAACGCCGCGCTCGAACGAATCTTCGCCGCCGAGCGTCACCTGGTCGGGCGCTTGCCCCTGCCGCCGGGGTTGTCGCTCTTCGCGGTCGCGTCGGCGATATAACCGAGCCGAGCCTCGGCGCGTGGGTCTCCGACGACCTCCTGCACGATGTACAGCGGCCGCCGCTTCGCTTCGTTGTAGAGCCGGCCGATATATTCGCCCATCAGCGCGAGCACGAACATCTGCACCGCGCCGATCACGACCACGACCAGCATGAGCGAGGTCCAGCCTTGGATGTTTCGGCCCGCAGCCCAGGCATAGGCAATGTACAGGATGAGGAGGATCGATCCGACCGACAGCGCCAGGCCGACGTGGCTGGCGAGCTTCAGCGGTGCCGAGGAGAAGCCGGTCAGCGCGTCGAGCGCGAAACGCATCATCTTCTTCAGCGGATATTTGGTCTTGCCCGCGAACCGCTCCTGCCGATCATAGGCGAACGGCACCTGCCTGAAGCCGATCCACGCAACCATTCCGCGAATGAACCGCGCCTGTTCGGGCATGGCGAGTAACGCATCGAGGGCTCGACGGCTCATCAGCCGGAAATCGCCGGCGTCGAGCGGGATATCGACCTCGGTCGCGCGCGACAGCAGCCGGTAGAAGCCATGCGCAGTGGCGCGCTTGAATGCCGTCTCGCCGGACCGGCTGCGGCGCACGCCATAGACCACGTCCGCCTCCTGCCTGCGCATCGCCTGCACCATGTCCGGCAGAAGCTCGGGAGGGTCCTGGAGGTCAGCGTCGATGATCATGATGGTTTCGCCACGGCAGAGGTCGAGACCCGCCGTGAGGGCAAGCTGGTGCCCGTGATTGCGCGACAGGTTGACGGCAACGACGTGAGAATCGCCCGCAGCCATGGTGCGCATCAGCTCCCAGCTTTTGTCCCGCGAACCGTCGTTGACCAGCACGATCTCGTAATCGTCGCCGACGCAGTTGCGGGCGGCGGTGCTCAGCCGTTCATGCAGGGCGGCGAGGCATGCTTCCTCGTTGAAGCACGGGACGACGATCGAAAGTGCAACCATCAATGGAGACGATAGAGCACTGACCCCGGCCCGCGCCAGACCGGCTGCAATCCGGCGACGAGGCTGTGATCGTAGGGCGGGGCATCGATCAGCCAGACATAATCGAAATCATTGCGCGGCAGCGCGGCGAGCGACTGGTCGATCTGCCTGTGCAGCCCGTCATGGCAAACATTCGGCCGCACGAGCTGCGACGGGTCGGCGGCGAAATAGCCGGCGGCGCGATATTTGAGGTCGAGCAGGTTGACGCCCTCGAGCAGCCACTGATCGTTGGAGAAGCCGTCGCGGCGGACGATCACCATCGCCCCGAGGTGGCTGTTGCGAAGCAGCGGCCAATATTCGCTGCAGGTCATGCCGGTGAGGGTGATCACGCGAGCGCCCTCGGGCATATGGTCGATCGCCTGCAGCTTCGCCGTCTGGTCGGCTCCCGCTTCCCCGAGGCTGATCGTGTTCGCCGCGGTTCGAGTGGCGAAGAAGGCAAGCGCCAGGACCGCGAGCACGTTCGCGGTGGTCCGCGTCGGAATGTTGCGAAACCTTATCGCAAGCAGCGCAACCGCGATCAGATAGGGCACCAATCGCATGTCGGCATAAGCCGAGCCGAACACGATGCGCGGGATGATGACGAACGAGACCGCGAGCACGATCGCGCTAAACGCCAGGTTGCGCGACAGCGTCAGCGAGCAGCCGAAAATGCGATTGCCGATCGCGTAGACGAAGACCAGCGCGGCGACGATCAGTGAACCGATGTCGAACCATTTCCAGTGGTCACGCAGCGCCGAATAGATCCAATGCCATTTAATCTTCCAGTCGAACCAGTCGATCGTCTGTCCGCCGTGGGTCTCGCTGCGCCAGATCAGCATCACCAGGATCGGAAGCGCCATCACGGACGTATGCAGCGCCGCTTCGAGGCCAGCTCGCCACCACGGCCGCCCGCGATCGTGAAGGCGCACAGCATCGGCGGAAAGGCACAGCAGGCCCAGCAATCCCCAACCGTAAGTGTGGCAGAAGAAGACGACGAGCGAGATCGGGATGAACAGCCAGCTGCGACGCTTCGTCCGCTCGAGCCTGCCAAGGCGCAGCCACAGACCGAAGGCGAGGAAAGCTAGCGCCACCGAAAGCGCGAAATTCACGAAGCCGAACAGGAACGGATAGCCGTAGATGAATGGAAGCGCGAAGAAGGCGGTCGGCGGAATCCGCCCATGCACTTCCCGCGCGACCCACAGGAAACCTATCGCAGTGAGCGGCGGGATTGCGATCACGATCAGCTTCACCGCCGGCTCGAGCCCGAGCAGCTCGCCGAGCGGGATCACCAGCAGGTCGACTCCCAGATTGCCGATCGCCGCCCAGTGATAGTCATAATAAAGCTGCAGCCAGGGCGAATGGTCGAGGTCGAGCTCGACGCGGTATCGACCCATGTGGCCGAATAGGTCCACCAGCGGAGGCACGGTCGGGTAAAGAAGCGGCACCATCGTCGCGAGTACGACGAGAGTGAGGACCAGCCGGGATTCCCACCATTGGCGGGGCCCGATCTGCTCATCAGCCGCCGAGCGCGCTTCAACCCCCATGTTCTTGCAAACCTGTCACCTTGCCCCGCGCGCTCCTAGCGGGAACGGGTCATTTGTCCATGCGACGACAGGCCGGATTACAAGTTGTTAACGCTGAAGCTCAGGCGCTTTGGCGCACGCGCCACACGCGAAGCGCGCGCAGGTGAAGGTCGACGGGCTCGAGCCAATCGGGCGTCCGCCCCGAGTTCAGCATCGCCGCGAGGCCGTTCGGTCCGTGCCGAGACCACCAGATTGATTCCGGCGTATGGGGGCAAAAGACCAGATACTGGATGTGGCGGCGGGCGAGGATCTGCCGCCCTTCCTCCGGTGGCATCATGAACAGCAGGATCACATCGCGGATCGCATCCGGCATCCGATGATAGCCGCCCGCGATCGCGCGCTGGTGGGTGTTGGCGAGGACCGACGCAGTGATGTCTAGCGGCGCGCCGACGTTCGTGACCGGCAGCGAGTCGAGCTTCTGGAGCTCGCTGTGCCGCACGCAATCGTCGGCCGATGCGATTTCCTTGGGAAGGTGCGGATCGGACGGGATGACCAGCGCGGGCGCAGCATAGGCCGGCGCCATGATGAACACCGACGCCGTCGTCGCCACCACCCGCACCGGCAGCAGCGAGAGCTTCCTCGCCCGCTGCAGCGCGAATTCGCACAGGAATGCTGTGCCGGGCAGGCTGACGACGCTTGCGTACGTCGCCTCACGGATGACGAACACTCCCGACAGCGTCATCGCGCCGAGCAGATAAGCGAAGATGATCCACTCGCGGCGCTGCGCTGCCGGAGCCTTCCACACGGCGAGCAGCGCGCCGCCAAGGCCGACCAGCGGCTGCGCGAGTCCCGCGGCGGCGTCGATCGGCGCAAGCTGCCAGACCGGCCGCCCTTCGTCGACGCCGTTGTACCAGTAATTCCTGACGACGGGGTCGAGCGAAGAGAAGGGCCCACTCAGAAAGTGGAGATCGACGAGGAAGGCCGCGCCGATCGTAATCGCACCAACAAGCGCGAGAAGCATGGCACGCGACGAGCGACTGGCGATGTTCGGCCGTACAACCGCGAGGCAGCTCAGCCATGCTGCGCAGAAGCCGGCTAGGTGGGCGTCGTTCTCCGCGTCGTGCGGATGATAGAACCAGCTCGACGGCGCATGCGTCAGCGCGAATAACGCCACGCTCCCGACGGCAAGCGCGCCGAGATACGACTTCAACCGCTCTCCAGCCGATGCATCGAGGAAGCATTCGAGCGCGAGCCACGCGCCGATCGCTGCGGCGAACGGCAGCCCCTCGATCGAGATGTTGAGCCACAGCGCCATCGCCGCGCCGGCAATGAGCCCCGCGCGCCGCGGCCTCTTGTCCATCAGCGCGAGGATCGAAAGCAGGCCAAGCACGATCTGCCAGCCGTGGTGGTCGATTCGCATCACCCGCATCTGCTTCATTGCCCCGAGCGAAGCCGGAGTCGCGAGCACCGCGAGGAGCGCGGCAGGGCCGTCCATCAGTTTCGATGCAATCCGATAGATGAGCAGCATCGCGATCCCGAGCGTCAGCAACGGGACCACGATCAACGCCGCCGATTCCGCGCCGAATGGACCCAGGAAGGGGCGAGCGAGCAGGACCACGGCCGCAATCGGCACGTCGACCAGTCGCGACCAGTGCATCGGGCCGCCGGCGGGCGCATTTAGCTTGTATTGAGTGACGTCGAACCAGCTCTGGCCGCCCAGCCAATCGCGCACCTGTACAAGGCGCATCGCGTCATCGGGATCGGGAAATAGCCGCTGCGCGACTCCGATCCGCGCGTTCCACGCCATCCAGAACGAAACCGCCAGCCAGATCGCGAAGACCGCCAACAGCTCGCGCTTTGATTCGAAACGTGCGCGCAATCCGCTGATCACGCGAACACCACTTTCTTGCGGATCATGTAGGTCGCCTGGAAGCTGACGACGATCGCAATCCCTTTAGCGATGCGTGGGTCGAGGCCATAGCGGCTACCGATACCGACGATCGCCGTGGTGATCCCGAGCCCGACGAGCGCCGACAGCACGAACAGCGCCTGCTGGTGCCGCCGGCTCGCGGCATCCTCGGCAACATGCCCGATGAACACCATCCGGCTCGAGATCAGCCAGTGGCAGACGATGCCGACGATGTAACCTGAGGCCGCGGCGAGCGCGGGCGGGATTCCGACCGAGAGCGCGGCCATGAAGATCGCGAAATCGACTCCGAGCGACACTGCGCTCGCGCCGACGTAGCGAAAATAGACGTGGTCGAGCATCTTGCGCTCAGGCAGCCTTCAGCCGCTTCGGCACGAGCCGCTCGGATGCGAGCGCCGCCTCGGCGCCCTCGTCTCCCGCCTCATGATATTCGGCATCCTCGTTGACCGCCCAGATGTCATAGGCGCGGCGGCCCGCCTGGATGTTCCGGACCGTCAGCATGGCGGTCATCATCGCGTGATCCTGATTGTTATAGCGGTGCATGCCGTTGCGGCCGACGAGGTGAAGCGTCGGATAGTTGGTCTCCAGTTCTTCGCGGATTGCCTCGACATTGTCGCGATACTGGTCGTCGTAGACCGGATAAGCTTTCTCCTGGCGGACCACGACGCCGCCCTCGACGTCCGCTGGATCGCACAGGCCGAGGATCGCCATCTCTTTCTTGGCGAGCTCGACCAGATTCTCGTCGTTCGACGCCCACAGCCCGTCGCCTTCAAAGCAGAAATATTCGAGGCCGACGCAGGCGAGTGCGGGATCCGGCACCATCTCCGGAGACCAGCTGCGGAAGTTCTGGATCCGCCCGACCTTCACCTTCGAATCGTGGATGTAGATCCAGTTGTCGGGGAAGATGTCTTCGGACCGGATCATCAGCGCGACCGTGAGGAAGTCGCGGTATTTGAGATCGTACGCGCGCGGCATCGACGTGGGCAACGGATGAATCCGGCTCACGAGCTCGCGGATCGGCGCTGACGAGATCACGTGGCTCGCCTTGATGATGACGCTTTTGCCGTCGCCATTCGTCGCAGCGACGCGCCAGCGCCGGAGCTTGTTGTCGAACGACAGCTGCTGGAGCGCGTGGTTCATCAGCACGCGATTACCTTTGCCGACGACGAAATCTCGTGCGGCGTCCCACATCATTCCCGGGCCGCGGCGCGGATAGCGGAAGGTCTCTAGCAGCGTCTTGGTTCCCATGCCGTCGTTCGGCGTCTTGTTGAGCCCGAGCGAGCGCTTCAAGCCGTCGAGCACCGCGCCGCCGAGGCTCAGCCCCTTGATCCGCTGGGCCGCCCAGTCGGCGGAGATTTCGTCGCAGGGCATTCCCCACTCCTTCTCGGTGTAGGTCTTGTAGAAGATGTTGCAGAGCTGCTCGCCGAATTGGTTGATCGTCCAGTCCTGGAAGCTCTTCACGTCCTTGCGCGGGAACAGCCGCGACTTGGCGTAGGATGCCATGCAGCAGGTCGACCGCCAGATTCCAAGGTTCCGAAGCGCCTCGAACCCGCGCAGCGGATAGGAATAGAATTTGCCGTCGTAGAAGATGCGGCTCATCCGCGGCCGCTGGATGAAGTCGTCGGGCAGGATCTCGTTCCAGAGAGCGACGACTTCGCGCGACTTCGAAAAGAAGCGGTGCCCCCCGATGTCGAAGCGGAAGCCCTGATGCTCGACGGTCCGGCTGATGCCGCCGACGTAGACCGGATCCTTCTCGATCACGATAACCGAAAAGCCCGCCTTGGTGAGCATGTAGGCCGCCGTCAGCCCTGCGGGGCCTGCGCCGATGATTGCGACATCGGCCGCGGCTTCGCTCGTCAGTGGCATTGCTTCCCCCGTCAGTGACGGTCGCAAACTGTCCGGCAAGTTCTAAATCTTGGTTAATAGACGCTTAGAAATGCCGTCCTTCTGGACATTCGGCAGGATTATAGCATTGTCGCCATCGCTCGGACGTCGATCCAAGCGGAGGTAGTAATGAGGAGTATGCTTATCGGCGGCGCTTCGGCGGCCGCCATTTTCATGGGCGGCGCAGCACTCGCCGCGCAGTCGGCGCCGCCCGCGCGCCATGGCCACTTCGGTCCGCCGTCGACCCGAGCCGAAGTGCAGGAGCGCACCGCGGCAATGTTTGCCAGGCTCGACGCGAACCACGACGGCTTCGTCACCAAGGATGAGCTGAATGCCGTCGAAGCTCAGCGCGAGCAGAAAGCCGAGGCGCGGGCGCAGCGGTTCGATCCATCCAAGGTGTTCGGCCGGCTCGACACCAATCATGACGGCAGGATCACGGCCGAGGAAGTCGCGGCCGCCCATAGCCGCCGCGGTCGAGCAATGAACGGTGGCGCAGCGCAGGCACAGCGCGCCGGCTTCCACGGACTGTTCGCTCGCGCCGACACGAACAAGGATAACGTGCTCTCGCGCGCCGAGTTCGACGCCATGGGTCAGCAGCTCAAGGCGCGCATGGAACATGCGAGCGTCGCTCGCGGCGGAATGGCGACGCGCATGTTCGACCGGTCCGATGCCAACAACGACGGCCGCGTGTCGCTCGCGGAAATGCAGCAGTCGGCGCTCGCCCGGTTCGATCGCATCGACCTCAACCACGACGGCACGATCACGCCCGAAGAGCGTCAGCAGGCGCGGCAGCTCTTCAGGACGACGCGCAAATCGCGCCAGGCTCCCGCCCACCCGTAAGCAGGAAAGGCCCGGCCGCTCTAGCGCGGCCGGGCCTCATCCTATTTGGCGAACTCGGGCGTCTCGGCGCGTCGCCGCTTGGCGGGCGCGCGCCTGGCAGGTGCGGGCGATTGTGCGCCGATTTTGCGGTACCGCGCCTCGGCCTCGACGATATAGTCGCGGGTGATCGGAAGCGCGGTTCGCTCGCGGATATACTGGACCTGGTAATTGCAGGCGGCGCCGTTCTCGAACATCACGATCCCGCCGGCGAGGTAGAATTCCCACATGCGGAAGAAGCGCTCGTCATACATGGCAACGATCGCTTCACGCGCCTTTTCGGTGCGCTCGAGCCAGTGCAGAAGCGTATAGGCATAATGCATCCGCAGCGTTTCGATGTCGCTGGCGATCAGCCGGAACTTCTCGCTCGCAGCGGTCATCTGGCTCAGTGAGGGCAGGTGGTAGCCGGGGAAAATCCATTTGTCCGTGAACGGATCCGGTGCGGGCGAGGCTTCGCCGAGCTTGCCGATCGTGTGCAGAAGCATGACTCCGTCAGGCTTCAGCAGATCGCGGCACTTGGCGAAGAACTCGTCATAATGCTTGGCGCCGACATGCTCGAACATGCCGACCGAGACGATGCGGTCGAACTGCTCCTGGAGCAGCCGGTAATCCCGGAGCTCGAACTTCACATGGTCTGAGACACCGGCGGCTTCGGCGCGCGCCCGAGCGATCTTCAGCTGGTGCTCCGATAAAGTGACTCCGAGCACGTCAACGCCGGCGACCTTGTGCAGGAACAGCGCCATCCCGCCCCAGCCGCAGCCAATGTCGAGCACCCGCTGGCCAGGCTTCAGCGCCAGCTTCGCAGCAATGTGCGCTTTCTTGTCAAGCTGCGCCTGCTCGAGAGTTTCGTGCCCCGGATCGGTCCAGTAAGCGCAGCTGTACTGCTTATCTTCGTCGAGGAAGAGTTCGTAGAGATCGTCGCTGAGATCATAATGATGCGCGACATTCTTGCGCGCCCGGTTGAGGTTGTTCGCCAGAAACAGTCGCTTGACGGCGCGCGTAGCCTTGCCTCTGCGCAGCGCCTTCCTGCCTTCGCCCATGTCCTCCCAGCGGTTCGATCCCACGATCATCCGCAGAAGATCGAGGATGGTGCCGTCCTCGACGATGACCCGGCCATCCATATAGGCTTCGCCGAGGCCGAGCCGCGGATTGCGCATGATATCGAAGGCGACCTTGCGATCCGCGAAGCGGACCGTCAGATGCTGGCCACCGCCGGGCCCGAAAGTCCGCGGGGGTTTTCCGGGGGCGAGCAGCGTGATGCTGCCCCGGGTGATCAGCTTGTTCACCATCCTGCCGATCAGCGACATGCGATGCCTCCAGTAACCGTGCCCGAATTTTAGTCCGGGCGCCGCAAGGGCGTCTAGCGACAACTCTGCGGTAAGGCCGGATTGAGGAGCGTCAAGCCGCCGCTTTGCGCCGCTTGCGCTCCGCTGCGGTCTTCAATTGTCCGCATGCAGCGTCGATGTCGCGGCCGCGCGGAGTCCTCACCGGAGCCGAGATGCCCGCTTCGAAGATGATGTTGCTGAACGACCGTATGCGGTCTTCGTCCGAACATTCGTACGCCGCGCCCGGCCATGGATTGAACGGGATCAAATTGACCTTGGCGGGAAGTCGGTACCTGCGGATCAGCCGGACCAGCTCGCGCGCATGCTCGTCGCTGTCGTTCTTGTCCTTCAGCATCACATATTCGAAGGTGATGCGCCGTGCATTGTTCGCGCCGGGATAAGCGGCGCAGGCTTCGAGCAGCTGCTCGATCCCATATTTGCGATTGAGCGGGACAATTTCGTCGCGGACCTCTTTCGTAACCGCGTGGAGGCTGACGGCGAGATTGACTCCAATCTCCTCGCCGGCGCGGCCCATCATCGGAACCACGCCGCTCGTGGAAAGCGTGATCCGCCGGCGCGACAGGCCGAGCCCGTCGCCGTCCATCACGATCTTCAGCGCGTCCCGCACATTGTCGAAATTGTAAAGCGGCTCACCCATTCCCATCATGACGATATTAGTGAGCAGCCGTCCTTCCGGCTGGCTCGGCCATTCGCCGAGTGCGTCGCGGGCGAGCATGACCTGTCCCACGATCTCCGCCGGCTCGAGGTTGCGCACCAGCTGCATCGTGCCCGTGTGGCAGAAACGACAATTGAGCGTGCAGCCGACCTGGCTCGAGACGCACAGGGTCCCTCGATCCGCGTCCGGGATGAACACCATCTCGAAATCGTGCCCATCGTGGGTCTTGAGGAGCCATTTGCGGGTGCCGTCGGTCGAGACTTGAGCCTCGACCACTTCCGGACGCGAGATGACGAAGTGCTCGGCGAACCAGCCGCGCTGCGCCTTGGCGATATCGCTCATCGCCGCGAAATCACTGACGCCGCGGTTGTAGATCCAGTGCCACAACTGCTTGGCGCGAAGCTTCGCCTGCCCGGCCTCGAGCCCGGCCGCTTCGAGCTCGGCGCGGATATGGGCCTTCGAAAGCCCGACCAGCTCGACCCGGCCGTCGGCGCGCTTGGTCGCGGCCCGCGGAACGGGCACGGGATCGATTGCACCGGCAATCGGCATCAGGGGAGTATCGGCGCTCATGGCAGGCCATCTATCTAGGTGCGATCACCGGTTTTTGCCAGCGCAGGTCGCCGCTGCCGCGTCGATCGCGGTCGCAGCGCCGCCGAGCGAATAAGGATCGATGAACGAGCGACCGCCGGCATCGCGCGATTCGACGCTCATGGTGTTCGCTCCTCGCAAGGCGGCAATGATCGCCCGCTCCTGCAACGGCCCATTGCTCCACGCCATATTTCCGCGGCTGAGCAGCAGGAACGGTTGATTGTCGATCCGCAGCATCACTGTCGCGCCCGCCCGCGGCATCGGGCGGAGCAGCGCATGGAATTCGCCCCACCGCCGCCGATCGGCAGAGAAGGTGAAACCGGCGCTTGCCTGCACCTTGCCTTTCGCGGCGATCCGGACCGAGCGAGACAGCGCCTCGCAAGTCGCTCCGCGATCGATCGCCGCCCATGCGGCCCCCGCATAGATGACATTTCCACGGCCGCTCGCCGCGGTCGACAGCCAGGTCAGCAGCAGCAATGAAATGAAAGTGCGCACCGTCAAAGGCTAGCGCGCGACGGGCACCGGCACCACAAGGTACTTATTCTTCACCGACGCGCACCAGCGTTTCGCCCGTCCTTTCGATAACGAACGTGCGATCATCGACGTGGCGGACCGACTCGCCCGTGTCCAGCATATAGCGGCGCGTCCGGAAGAAGGTCCGCCGGCCGCGATACTCGTGAACGTAGAAACGCGTGCCGCAGGCATCCTCGACGAGGATGCGGCCTGAATAAGACTCCACAAGTCCGCTCCCCATTGGCGGACGATTCGGCTCAGACGAATCTAACGTCACTTCTGCGCCGGTCCAGAGGAATGCGCGTGAATCTACGATCAAGCTGCACAATCTTGTTGTTTAACTTTGGCTATGTAATGTCGCGATCGCTCGGTTTTGGATGATTCGCCGCAAGGGGAGGCTGTCATGAACCGAGCGACAACAAACCGCTTCGGATCGATCCGCTAGCTCCGGCGCACGCGTGCCGCTCGCCGAGACCCTCAGCCGCATAGCGGCGGAGCTCGCCCTTTTCGCGGGCGTCGGCTTCCTGTTGTTCGCGCTCAACGACCTCTTCGTCGACCTCATCTATTTCGCGCGTGCGATCTGGCGCGCGCTGGCCGTCTATACGCGCTACCCTCGCGCGTTCGCCAGCGAGCTTCCCGAAAGCGCCGAGCCGGGGTTCATCGCCATGCTGGTCCCGGCCTGGGACGAATCGGTCGTCATCGCTTCGATGCTGCGCGCGACCACCGGTCGACTGGATTATCCCAATTACCGCATCTTCGTCGGATATTATCGCAATGATCCGTCCACCGCCGCGGCGATCGCCGCCGTCGATGACGAACGCATCGAGGCGGTCGAGGTGGATCGGGACGGCCCCACGACGAAGGCCGATTGCCTCAACCATCTCTACGACGCACTCGTTGCCCATGAGGTGGAAACCGGCCGTTCGGCAGCGGCGGTCGCGCTTCACGACGCGGAGGACCTGGTCCATCCACTCGAGTTCAGGATCTTCGACCGGCTGATCGCCCGCGCTGCGCTGATCCAGCTCCCGGTCCTGCCGCTCCCGGACAAGTATTCGCGCTGGATCGCCGGCCATTATTGCGACGAGTTCGCCGAGGCCCACATCAAGGAACTGGTCGTTCGGGAGGCGGTCGGCGCGGCCATTCCGCTCGCCGGCGTCGGCTGCGCGATCGCTCGCAAGCCGCTGGCACAGCTCGCGGCGATGCGCGACGGCAAGCCGTTCGCGCGTAGCAGCATGACCGAAGATTATGAGGTCGGGCTGACGATCGGCGCGCTCGGCCTCAAGACCATGTTCGTCCGGCTTCCCGCCTGTCCCGGCGAGCGCGCCGTCGTCGCCAGCCGTGGCCATTTCCCGGCGACGCTCGGCGCTTCGGTTCGGCAAAAGGCGCGCTGGCTCGGCGGAATCGCGCTGTCCGGCTGGGACCGCCTCGGCTGGAGCGGTGGAATCGGCGAGCGATGGATGCGGATGCGTGACCGGCGTGGACCTCTCGCCGCGCTGTTGTTGGTCGCAGCCTACGGGGCGGCGTTCCTCTGGTCGCAAATCTGGCTCGCCGAAGCCCTCGGAGCGCCAATCAAGGCGAGGCTTGATCCAATGCTGGTGCGGCTGCTGACGATCAACGGCTGGCTGCTCGCCTGGCGAGTGCTGATGCGCGCCTGCTTCACGAGCTATGCCTATGGCCTGGGCGAAGGCCTACTCTCGGTTCCGCGGGTGGTCGTCGGCAATGTCATTACGATTCTCGCCGCCGCCCGAGCGCTCTCGCTTCATCTTGGCGGGGGCGCGACGCGGTGGGACAAAACCCAGCACGTCTTTCCGCTGGAGCTTCCGCAGTGAGGCCGTCGCTCCGCTTTCTCCTGTTGGCGGTGTTCGGCTGGGCGGGCCTGCGCGCCGCGACGCTGGGATCGCTCCCCGGCGCCGAGCTGTTTCGCATCGACCCAAGCGAGGCTAAGCCGCCGCCGTTGATCCCGACCCAGTTCCCAGCGATCGAACCGATCCCGGCCGGTGACCCCGCGTCTGGCGGCATGGTCCAGCCACAGACGATTTACGGACAGCCCCCGGCGTTTGCGCCCGCACCGCGGACGATTGGCGTTCCGGTTTACCTTGCAGCGCAGCCCCAAGCTGCGGCGGCGACACCGCTGGTCGACAGCCTGCGCGAGCCGCGGCCGCAATTCTATTCGCCCGTTCCGGTGCTCGACGAGTGGCCGCTGTCGCGCCTCGCCGCAATGTCGTTCCCCGCGCAGCAGTCAACGGTGGTCACGCCGGCCCAGAGTCTTCCTGCCGAGCTCAAGCGCAACGGCATCGACCGCATCCAGCTGACCGCCTGGGCATTGCTTCGCGCGCAGTCCGCCGGCATTGCAGGCACCCAACCGCTCGCGAGCGGCGGTTCGCTCGGAGCGAGCCAGGCCGGCGCCCGGCTGACGTACAATTTCACCCGCCAGATCGCCGCATCGTTCCGCACCAGCAGCGATGTCGGGCGGCGCGGCGGAGAAGTTGCGGCGGGCGTGCGGGTTCAGCCGATCGCTGGAATCCCGCTGTGGATCGACGCCGAGCGCCGGCAGCGTGTCGGGAAGTTCGGGGGTGGACGAAGCGCCTTCGCCTTATTTTTCGAAGCCGGCGTCTACGGGCGCCCAATGCCGCTCCATTTCCTGCTCGACAGCTATGTGCAGGGCGGCGTGGTCGGAGTGCGAAGCCGCGACAAATTCATCGACGGGGCGCTCACCCTCACCCGCCCTGTGTACAAGCAATTTTCCGCGGGGTTCGGAATTTGGGGCGGAGCGCAGCCCGGCGTCTATCGTGTCGACGCTGGCCCTCGGATCACGATGAAGGTCCGCAACAACCTTCGGGTGCATTTCGACTGGCGCCAGCGGTTGGCTGGCAAGGCGCTCCCGGGCTCCGGCCCCGCAGTAACTCTCGCCGGGGATTTCTAGCCGCTCAGCTTGGCCGCTGCCGTCGTTTCCGGCTAGTCTCCGGCCAGCCGATGCAGATCTATCTTCCCATCGCAGGCCAGTCGGTGAACGCTTTGTTCATCGTGCTCCTGGGCTTCGGCGTCGGACTCCTTTCGGGCATGTTCGGGGTCGGCGGGGGGTTCCTGACGACACCGTTGCTGATCTTCTACGGAATCCCGCCGACCGTGGCGGTGGCCTCGGCGACGACCCAGATCACCGGCGCGAGCGTCTCGGGCGCCATGGTCCACATGCGCCGGGGCGGGGTCGACCTGAAAATGGCAGGCGTGATGATCGTCGGCGGGCTGTTCGGCTCTTTTGTCGGCGCCGCTCTGTTCAGGATGCTCCAGGCCAGCGGCCAGGTCGATGTCGTCATCAGCCTGCTCTACGTGATGATCCTCGGCTGGATCGGAGCGATCATGATGCGTGAATCGCTCGCCGCTCTGGGGATCATCGGACCCAAACCATCCGCCGAAAAGCCGCCGCACCACAACCGCTGGGTCGCGTCGCTCCCGCTGAGATGGAGGTTCTACAGTTCTGGCCTCTACATCTCCCCGGTGGCGCCGATGGTGATCGGCTTTGCTGCTGGCGTGATGACGGTTCTGCTCGGGATCGGCGGCGGGTTCATCCTCGTGCCCGCCATGATCTACCTGCTGGGCATGCCGGCGCGCGTGGTGATCGGCACCAGCCTCGTTATGATCCTCGCCGTCAGCGCCGGAACCACGATGGTCCACTCGCTGACGACGCATGCCGTCGACATCGTCCTTGCCGCTCTTCTCCTCGTCGGCGGAGTCATCGGCGCTCAATATGGCGCGATGCTGACGACGCGGCTCAAGCCGGATTACCTGCGGCTCGCGCTCGCCGTGATCATCCTGCTGGTTGCGCTTCGGATGTTCCTCGGCCTGTTCTGGCGGCCGGACGAGATCTTCTCGATCGAATATTTGTGAAGCGCCGGCTCGCCCTCACCCTGCTCACGCCGCTCCTTGTCGCCGCCGAAAAGCCGGTGCTCGTTCCCGATGTCTCGGCGAGGCAGGTCGAGATCCGCTACACTTTTTCCGGCGCGCAGCTGCTGCTGTTCGGAGCGATCGCTTATCCCCAAGGCCGCGCACCAACTCAACCCGCCGATGTCGCCGTCGTGCTTCGCGGGCCGGTGCAGCCCATCCTTCTGCGCGAGAAGCAGAAGATTGCCGGCATATGGATGAATGCGGATTCGAGCCGCTTCCGCTCGGCGCCGAGCTTCTATGCGGTCGCCTCTTCGCGGCCGATACACGACCTGATCGACGAGCGGACCGCCTCGATCTACGAGCTCGGCATCCATAATCTTCAGCTTTCACCCGGCGGCTCGTCGGTCCCCGAGAAGGAGCGGCATTTCGAAGCCGGACTGCTGGATTTGCGCTCGCGCGGGGGTCTCTATTCGGAAAGCCCGCACGGCGTGGAGATCAGTGACGCAGTCCTCTACCGCGCGGTGATCACTATCCCGAGTCAGGTCCCGGTCGGCACCTACACGGCTGAGACCTTCCTGATCGATCACGGCAAAGTGATCGCCGCCGCCACGCGCGACATCCATGTGAGCAAATCCGGCTTCGAACGATCCGTCGCGCTGGCGGCGCGGCGTCACGGCTTTCTCTACGGTCTCGCCTGCGTCGTCCTCTCTCTCGCGCTTGGATGGGCAGCCGCGCTCGCCTTCCGCCGCCGGTTCTAAGTTAATTTTAACTGCTCTCGCTTATCCCGCTTGCAAAGCCAATCACCCGGGGAGCGTGACGACGATGGACGACCAGCCGAACCTGCGCGAATTTCTCAATGAAGTGAATAACTTCACGGAAGAAACGGCGCCCGCTCCGGCGAAGTCCGCACCGGCCCAGCTCGGAGTGATCGGCGACGTCGTCGAGATCGCCGGTTCGGGATCGCAAATCCGGCTCAATGCGGCCGCGGTCACTTCGCTGCAGTCTCACGCCGATCCGTCCGTCGCGATGTCCGGCCAGGTCGGCAGCCAGGTGAAAATGGTTGTCGGCGACGCCTGGCTGATCGCCAACGTTCGCACGCTTAGAGCCAATGATTCGAACGAGCTGATCGCCCAGGTCGATTTTCTCGGCGAAGGCAAAAAGGACGCAACGGGCAAGCTCAGCAGCTTCCGCCGCGGCGTCACACGTTATCCGATCCCCGGCGCCAACGTGCTTCCAGTCACGACAGACGATCTTCATGCGGTCTTCGCTGCAAGCGACGAGCCGCATATC
>JABFXK010000080.1 GCA_013361785.1 Sphingomonas sp. | reverse complement strand
CCGAAAGCTTCGGGTACATCCGGAAATAATTCTGGAAGGTGATCGAGGCGAGCGTCTGGTTCTCGGGCTCGATCGCGACGCCTTCCTTCGCCTCGACCGCCTGATGGAGCCCGTCGGACCAGCGGCGCCCCTCCATCATCCGGCCGGTGAACTCATCGATGATGACGACCTTCTCGTCCTTGACGATGTAATCGATGTCCTTCTTGAAGCGCACATTCGCGGCGAGCGCCTGGTTGAGATGGTGGACGACCTGCGTGTTGGCGATGTCGTAAAGGTTGCGCCCTTCGATCAGGCCGGCTTCCTCGAGCATCCGCTCGGCCTTCTCGGTCCCTTCCTCGGTGAGCACCACCGTCCGCTGCTTTTCGTCATGCTCGTAGTCGGCCGGCTGGAACGTCTTCACCAGCTTGTCGACGGCGATGTACAGCTCAGACTTGTCGTCAGTCGGGCCCGAGATGATCAATGGCGTGCGCGCTTCGTCGATCAGGATCGAGTCCACCTCGTCGACGATCGCGAAATTGAAGGGCCGCTGGACCATCTGCTCGCGCGAATATTTCATATTGTCGCGCAGATAGTCGAAGCCGAGCTCGTTATTGGTCGCGTAAGTGATGTCGCTGTTGTAGGCCTCGCGCCGTTCCTCGTCGGAGAGGTTGGGGACGATCACCCCGACGGTCATTCCGAGGAAGCGGTAGATCTGCCCCATCCAGTCGGCATCGCGGCGGGCGAGATAGTCATTCACCGTGACGACGTGGACGCCCTTGCGCTCCAGCGCGTTCAGATAAACGGCGAGCGTGGCGACAAGCGTCTTTCCCTCGCCGGTCTTCATCTCGGCGATCTCGCCGCGATGGAGCGCGATTCCGCCGATCAGCTGGACGTCGTAATGCCGCTGTCCGAGGGTGCGGATTGCCGCCTCGCGCACGGTTGCAAAGGCCTCTGGAAGGAGATTGTCGAGCTTTTCGCCGTTCGACAGCCGCTCGCGGAACTTCTCCGTCTGCGCCCGCAGCTCGTCGTCGGACAGCGCCTTGATCGACGGCTCCAGCGCGTTGACCGCGTCGACATATTTGCCAAGACCGCGGACATAGCGGTCGTTTGCCGATCCGAAGATGCTCTTTGCCACTGCGGCGAACATGGAAATCCTTCAATAATCCGGGCGCTCAGGAGGCCGGAAAAGCTCTCGCCAACGCTCTCGGGAAACTGTCGCGGGCGATGTAAGGAGCGCCCTAGCCGTAGTCAATTAAAGGGGCCGTGAACGAGATGACAGGTTTGACCGGCGGATGCCTGTGCGGAGCGGTGCGCTACGAGCTCAGAAGCGACCCGTTCGATTGCGGCTGGTGCCATTGCCGCACCTGCCAGCTCAATAGCGGCGCGCCCGCGATGGTGTTCGCGAGCGTGCCCGATGGTGATTTCGTGTGGACGAGGGGCGTCGAGAAGGTCCGGTCGGTTGCCTCGTCGAACTGCGGGCATCGCGAGTTCTGCGGCGAATGCGGCACGCCCTTCCTGATGAAGGTCGACCACCAGCCGGAGACGGTCGATTTCAGCGTCGCCACGCTCGACGACCCCCAAGCGATGGCTCCGGGCTTTCACATCTTCTGGGGGAGCCGGATCGGCTGGTTCGAGCCGAAGGACGATCTCCCTCGGCACGAGAAGTTCAGGCCTGATACGCGGGGGCTCGAAGGAACCGAGCCGCCGGAGTGATCAGCCGGCGTTCGACGTCGCCGATGCCCCGAGATTGCTCTCCAGCCATTGCTGGATCTGGCTGCGCGGGGCTGCGCCGACCTTCTGCGCAACCGGCTGGCCGCCCTTGAACAGCAACATGGTCGGGATTCCGCGAACGCCATAGCGGCCGGGCGTCTCCGGGTTCTCGTCGATGTTAAGCTTGGCCACCGTCACCTTGTCGCCGAGATCGTTGGCCATCTCCTCGAGCGCCGGAGCGATCATCCGGCACGGGCCGCACCATTCGGCCCAGAAGTCGACCAGCACGGGCCCATCGGCGCCGAGAACATCGGTTGAAAAGCTCTGATCGGTGACCGTCTTGGTGGCCATGGCAGACGACTCTCCTCGCAAAAGTTAACGGCCATATGGGGGCTGGCGTAACCGCACTCAAGGCAAGAGTTGGATCAGTTTCGGGCCGGATGTGTACAACAAAGACGCGGTGATCCGCCGTCCGGGGAAGATCACCCCAAGAGCGTCGGCATAGGCCTGCATTTGCGCCCGATGGGCGTTCGGGATGTCCGCGTCGGTTGCCGGCACGCGGCCCGTCTTGAAGTCGATGACCGAAATCTGCGCCTCCTCGACTAGCAGCCGGTCGACAGTGCCAGCGATCACCCGACCATCGCGCAACGTCGCGGCCAGTGGCGCTTCGCCGAGCGATCCATCGCCGAACAAACCGGAGAAGCGGCGGTCGGAGATGATACTGCAGACCTGATCGACAATCTCCGCGCGCGCGTTCGCGTCCTCGAGCCCAGCCGACTGGTCGAGCCAGCGGTTCGCAGCAGCAGCGCGCTCCCCCGGTGGAACCGTGGGCAAACGCTCGAGAAGCTGGTGGATCCAGGTCCCGCGAAGTGCGGCGGCGCGCATTGCCTCGCTCGGCGGTGGAGCGCTTTCGTCGTCGGCGGAGATCGCGGAGGGGGCAAGCGGCCGCGGCGGCCGCGCCTCGGGCGGTGCATGAGTCAGTGCCCAGGGCGGAATGGCAATTTCCGCTGAGTTCGGTCGTAGGCGGTGGCTCTTCGCCTTCGGAGCGGCGGTTCCATAGAACAGCCCGGCACCCCATTTGCCGTGCACCGTCGGATGGGCTCCTACCGAGGTCATCGCCCGCTCGACGGCAACGTGCCAGCAATTGAGCGGCCGAGCCTCCGATCCGTCCTTTTTCGGCTTCGGGGCAATGCCCGCGACGACCAGCCGGTCAGCAGCGCGGGTCAGAGCGACGTAGAGCAGGCGCCAATGCTCCTCCAGGTCGCGCTTCTCCTCGGCGACGATCTGCTCCTCGAACGGCGCGATTCGCTCTTCCTTTTTCGGCCGCAGCAGCGGCGCGGCGCCGCTTCCGTGCACCATCTCGAAATCGAGCGTCAGCGGAGTGCGCCCGAGCCGCGCGGGATCGGCGGTCGCGTCGGCGAGGATCACGACCGGCGCCTCGAGCCCTTTCGCGCCGTGGACGGTCATCACCCGAACCTCGTTGCCCGGCCGGCCCGGATCGCGCTGAACATCGACCGTGCCGCGCGAGAACCAGGCGAGAAACCGGTCGAGCGAGGCGATTTCGTGGCGCTCGAACTCGATTGCGCTGTTGATGAGTTCGTCGATCGCGTCGCGCGCCGCCATTCCGAGCCGGCCGTAGAGCTTGCGCCGCCCCTGCGTCGGACCTGAAAGGATTGTCTCGAGGAACACCGACGGCGTGGTGAAGTCAGCCATCCGGAGCAGGTCCGAAAGCGGTTCCTCGGCCTCGGGAAATTCCGCCGCACGCGCCCGAAGCTCGCGCCAGAGAGAGCGTTTCCGGTCGAACGCCAGCTCGCGCAGCCGGTCCTGGTCCCATCCGATCAGCGGCGAGACGAGCAGGCACGCGAGGCTGAGATCGTCGTCCGGCTGAACCGCGAACTTCACCGCGGCGAGCAGGTCCTGGACGGCGAGCGGCTCGTGCAGGTGAAGTCGGTCGACCCCGGCGACGGGGACGCCAGCTGAGAACAGCCGCGCCACAATCAGCGAGGCGAGCTCGCCGCGGCTTCGAACCAGAACGAGGATGTCGCCGGGCGTCAGCGGGTGCTTCGTCGACGGAAGATACGGCGCTTCCTCGACCAGGTCACGAATGCGCTCGGCTAGCGCATCGGCATATTGGCGGGCTCGGAGGCTCACCCACGTCTCTTCACCCTCGTCTCCATTCTCATCGAACTCGGGCGCGAACGGCTGCCACAGCTCGACCTGCCCGGGCCGCGCCTGGTGGTGCGCGCGGTGGATCGGCGGCCGGCGAGTGAGCGCCAACGCTTCGGCGCCGAGGGTGTCGATCACCTTGTCGACGACATCCAGGATCGGCTGAGCCGAGCGAAAGCTCGCAGCGATCGACAGGTCGCGGAACTCGGTCGCCGATTCCGCGCCGGAAAGCTCCTCTGCGCGGCGCTTGAAATGCTCGCGCGCTTCGCGGAAGCGTTGCGGATCGGTGCCCTGGAAGCCGAAGATCGCCTGCTTGAAGTCGCCGACCATGAACAAGGTGCGGCGCCGGTGCTCGGCCTCGCTCGACCCGCTGAAATATTCCTCGACGATGCTCTCGATGATCTCCCACTGGGCCGCATTGGTGTCCTGCGCCTCGTCGACGAGCACATGGTCGACTTCGCGGTCGAGCTTATAGCGAACCCATTCGCCCATGCCCGGAGTGGCGAGCAGTCTGCGCGTCCAATCGATAAGGTCGTTGAAGTCCGCGACACCGGTCGCGCGCTTCGCACGCGTGTAGGCAGCGGCAAACGCCTGCCCCGCCCGCAGCCCCGCCGCCATTTCCCCGGCGAGCTTCGATGCACGCTGCACCTGCAGCAGCTCGGCGATCTTTCCGGCGAGCCGGTCGACGTGACGGTCGTAATCGGGATCGGCCTTGAGCTGGCCTGCCTGCGTCTTCCTCAGCTCGCCCTTGCCGGTGAACACGACCGACGAAAGGTCGGGCAACGCCGCCGCCCTGCCAGCCGCGGGCATGGCGAGCCACCGCTCTATGTCATCGACGATCTTCGCGCCGGTGCTGGTCCCCCAAGTGCGATTGGCGCTCGAGATCGCCCGCAGCAGGTCGCAGTCGAAGCCATCGTCGGCGCACTGCGCCGCGAGATAATCATCGATCGAGCCTTCGGGCAGCTTCATCAGCGCCCGAATCAGCGGTTCGATCGTGTCGGCGGGCCCGACTTTCTCCATCGCCTGAGGGCTGCGAGCGCAGGCCTGGAGATACTCGATTGCGCCGGCTTCGCCTAAGCGGCGGCTGAGGCACTGCACGTCGGCGATCAGCTGCATCTCTCCGCGCGCTTCCGCGTCGGCCATCAGATCGGCGAGCGTCCGGCGTACCAGCTCCTGCTCGGCCCTGCCTTCAATCGGCTGGAAGCCGGGCGTGATCCCCGCCTCCGCGGGAAAAGCCGCGAGCAGCGACTGGGCGAATGCGTGAATTGTCTGGATCTTGAGGCCGCCGGCGCAGTCGAGCACGCGGGCGAACAGCTGCCGCGCGCGTTCCATCGTTCGCGGATCGTCCCGCTCGTTGAGGGCAAAGAGATCCTTGCGCAGGAGCTTGTCCGGCAGCCGAACCCACGCCGCGAGCCGCGCGCCGATGCGGTTCGCCATCTCCGCCGCCGCAGCCTTGGTGAAGGTCAGGCACAGGATTGATTCCGGCCGGGCACCTTGGAGCAGCAGGCGAAGCACGCGCGCCGTCAGAACCTGCGTCTTGCCGGTACCCGCGGAAGCGGAGAGCGCCGCATGCGCCTGCGGATCGGCGGCAAGCGCCTGGTCCCCTTCGAGTTGCGGAAGAAGCGTGAAGCGCCTGTTCATGCGGCTTCCAAAGCCGCGCCGAACGCCATAGATGGAGGCGCATGAGCGACGATAGCGAGAAGGCGAACGAAGAACGGCGGGCGAAGCTGGTGAAAGCGGGCGTTGCCGTCGGCATCGGTTCGGCCGCGATCGTTGCCGCTTTGCTTTACGCCTCCAAGGTCAAGAAGAAGCCGCGCAGCTAGGCTCATTTGCGGCCGTACCATTCTTCCAGCCGCATCAGCTGGTCGTAATCGCCGTAGGGCGCATAAGCCGGGTTTAGCTTGGCCGTGAACGGCTCCGATCCGTTGAGCCATCTGGCCGCAGCCTCGGCGAACGAGCGGTACGCGCGCTCGAGGAATTCGCCGTCGCTCATGTCCTTGTCCGCACGAACGCATTTGCCGAACCCGCCCCGGTCGCGGATCAGCGACCAATATTCGAATACCTCCGGCTCACCAGTGACCTCTTCAAATCCGCCGTTGCGGCCTATCAGTCCCAAAAGGCCGAGCTGCAGAGCAAAGCCATTCTCGACCGCCTTTCTCGACGGCGGCTTCCCGGTCTTGTAATCGACAATGGCCAGGCCGCCGTCGGGCAAACGGTCGATCCGATCGGCGCGCCCGTGAACGACGATCCCGGCAAGCGGCGCTTCGCCCGTGATCTCTGCCTTGAGCGGCTTGCGCCCCTCGGACTGGTTCTTTCGCTCGAGATCGGCGATCCAGTCGATCGCCTCGAGCAGGCGTGGCGCCCACAAGGCGCGCGGCATCGGATGGATGGTTTCCTCGGCGAGCAGCCGCTCGGCCCGGACGCGAAGCTTGTCTGGGTGGCAGTCGTCATGCTCCAGCCACGCCTGGAAGACCTTGTGGACCTCGTCGCCTTTCCAGCGCGCCGAATAGTCCGCGTCGACAGGGTCGAGCAGCTTCAACCTCAGCATGGCGCTCGCGTAAAAGGCAAACGGATCCGCCTTCAGACGATCCACCTGCGTCACCCAGATGTCCTTCGGCCGCTGGTCCTCGGCTGGCGCGGGCGCGGGGCGATCCACCGGATGCGGCGACCCAGGATTATCCAGCGCCCGCGTAATGCGTTCGAGCACCCGATCGCGCGGGAGACCGCCGCTGATCGCGTCCAGGCGAAGTAGAAACCGCGACGCCACAGTCGGCGACCGGCTGTCGCGCCGGGATCGGGTGATCAGCACTTCCGGAGCTCCGAGCGCGCTGGCGAAATCATGCGCGGCAAGGCCGATCCGGAATTCGAGCGTCGGCACTCCGAGGGTCGCCCTCACCTTCGGTGGAAGCCAGGGATCGGGCGCCGGAAGTGCCGGCCAAACGCCTTCGTTCAGTCCTCCGAGGACAACCAGGTCGGCGCGCTGAAGCCGCGCTTCCAGCAAGCCCCAGATGAAGATCCGCGGGTGTCCGCCATAGGGCGGCCGAACCGCCCGTTCCTCGAGCAGCTGGCGAAGGAGCGGAACGGCGTCCTCCGCGGAGACGGTCAGCTGGGCTGCGGACTGCGACGCCTCCAGTTCGGCGATGAGCTCTGCCGCCATGCGGCCGTCCGGCCCACGCCAAACCGGCTCGCCACTCAGCGCCGTCGCCGCTTTCCCGATCAAGGTTGCGAAGCGCGACAGCGGCAGCGGCTCGCGCAGCATCCCGTCAAGCTCCACGACACGGTCGCGGACGGCGGTCCATGCGCGCGTGACGCGCTTCTGAGCGAACCAGGCGTCCAGGCCAGGCAGCCCGGCCGGAGGACGCGGGCCCCTAAAGGCTCGGTCGAGGGCCCGCACATGCTCGAGCCATTCCGCCCGCTCCTCGCTCTCGCCGCCGACGAGCGGATGCTTCAGCAGCGCAAGCAGCGGCACGGGTGCGAGTTCTTCCGCCGCGGCGGAGGCGATTCCGAGAAGCAATGTTCCGGGCGCGACTTCCGAAAGCGGCCGTCCCGCGCTGTCGTCCGCCTGGATACCCCAGCGCCGAAGCAGTGCGGAGACGCGACCGGCGAGCAGGCGATCGGGTGTCACGAGCGCGGCTGTCTTGCCGGGAGTCTCGAGCGCCTCCCGAAGCGCAAGCGCGATCGCCTGAGCTTCCGCGGCGCCGTCCGCAAGCTCGGCAAGCCGAATGCCGCTCAGGCGCCGTTCCGACGCCCGCAGGCTTTCCCATTTGTGCGAATATTCCGGCGCCGCCATGGCATTCGCGACCGCTCGCGACCGCGCCGGCGGCGAAGCCGCGCGCCCGGACCAGTGCCAGCGCTGCACCTCGTCACGCGCGATGCCGATGCGATCGAGCAGCAGCTTCAAGTGGAACTGCGGGTGCGCCGTTTCTCCGCGGCCGCGCTGGTCTGGGCCGAGCGAGTCCCATTCCTCCTTGGGAAACACATCGGCGAGCCACAGACCCGAGAGAACGACCATCCCCCTCGGCATGCGAGCGACCGTTCCGACCAGTGCCGCGACCGCTGGCGCTGCAGTGGTGATTCCAGCGGCCAGACTGAAGCCGGACGGAGGCTCTATGCTCCATCGCTCCGCCACCCGACGAAGGAGGCGATTGCGCCGCTCGGCGAGATCGAGACCGTCTTCTTGTCGAAGAATTGCCGGCCACTCCTCGTACATGAGTTGGAGCTTGGCCAGCGATAGCTCCCAGTGCCTCGCCAGCTCCGCCGCCTCTCCGACGGCGTCATGCAAGGCTGCCGGAGCGACCTCTTCGATGAGCAGCGCATCCAGCGTTCGCGCCAGATCCGCGGCAAGACGAAGGCTTTCGGCGGATCCTCCACCGCGGATCAGCCCGCGCGCGAGTTCCAGCGGCTCCTTGCCGAATCTTGCGATCAGCCCGGCTGCGAGCGCGTCGGCGAACGAGCGGTGCGACGGAATGGTGTAGACGCTGACCCGCTTCGGGTCAGACATTCTCGAGCGCCGTTTCCGTGAGCTGGATGCATTCCGGAGTGCCGACGTCGAACCACAAGCCCTGGTGCACGGCTCCGAAGCAGCGGCCTTCGTCGATCGCCCGGTCCCACAGCAGGTTTGTGGAGAACGGCCCCGTCGGGGGATCGCGAAGAAGTCGCTTGGACACGATCTGAATACCGGTGAAGACAAACGGCGCGACATGGCTGCGCTCGCGGCGGCGCAGCCGGCCCGTCTTGTCCATATGAAAATCGCCCATGCCACGATGGTTGAGCGCGCGTGCAAGCGGCACGAGCAGCAGCAACGCGTCCATTCGGGAATCATCCCATTGCGATGCGAGCAGCTTCAGCGTGTCGGCCGGACCGTCGATCCACAGGTTGTCGCTGTTGAGCGCGAGGAAAGGATCGCAGTCGATCAGCGGTGCGGCTTTGACGAGTCCGCCCCCCGTTTCCATCAGCAGGTCGCGCTCATCGGAGATGACCACGTCCAGACCGTGAGGACGGCTCATCAAATGGGCCTCAAGAGATTCGGCGAGATAGTGGACGTTGACGACGACCTTCCGGACTCCCGCCATTCGGAGCCTTTCCAGCACATGATCGAGCAGCGCCTTGCCACCGACCTCGATCAGCGGCTTGGGCTTGGTCGCCGTCAGCGGACGCATGCGCTTGCCGAGACCCGCGGCCATGATCATCGCCGTCTTCGGCACCTCCGCTGGGACTTCGGCGCGCAGGCGCAGTGCGCGCTTCGCCTGGCTCATGCGGCGCGCTTCCAGGGTTCGCGCCGGTGCTCGGGCGGAATGTTGATGTCGAACCATTCGCAAAGCGGCGCAAGGTACGGTTGTTCGAGATCGCGCTCCAGCAGTCCCCACATGCGCGGCTGGAACCGACGGTAGCCAGGCTTGTTGTCGCGCTTCCATAGCCGCGTGAACACGCCGAGAATTCGCGTATTCCGCTGGGCTGCGAGCGCCCAATAGGCACGTTCGAACGTGTCTCCATGATTGGTAGCGGCGACATAGCGGTCGATCATTGCGCGCTCGATCGGCGGCGGCACGTCGCGCCGCGCATCCTCCAGGACCGAAGCGAGATCGTAGGCTGGATGTCCCCGTAGCGCGTCTTGGAAATCGAGCAGGCCGAAGTGGGCGATTCCGTCGCGCCCCTCGACCAGCATGATGTTCTCGGCATGGTAATCGCGCAGCACCGTCACGGGTCCAAGACCGTCGCGCTCGATTGGCTCCAGCACCTCGCGCCAAGCGCTGCGATAGCCTTCCTCGTCCACGTCGACACCGACCGCCGGACAGTACCAGTCGGTGAACAGCTTCACCTCTTCCAGCCACTGATCGAGGCCGTGAACCGGCAGGCCTTCCATCGGCGGGTGCTGATGAAGGTGAACGAGAACGTCGGTCGCAAGCTCGTATAGCTCGCGCTCACGCGTCGGATCGGAATCGAGCGATTCGCGCAGCCTTGCATTGCCGAAGTCGCCAAGCAGGAGCATGCCCTTGTCGAGATCGCGTGCGAGGATCTCCGGCGCGCTGAGGCCGCGGCCGACGAGCCATTCAGCGACGGCGATGAACGGGCGCGGGTCCTCATGCGGCGGCGGGGCATCCATCAGCACCGCCGTTCGATCGTCCTTGATCACTCGGAAGTAGCGCCGGAAGGAGGCATCGCCAGCGAGCGGCAGGATCGCCGCACCCTCCCAGCCGCAAGAGGCGAGGAATTCAGGGGCATGGGTGGGGGGCTTCATCGGCGGAGAGTCATTCTGTTGGCCACCGCCCATCCCATGACGGGGGCACCTTCGCTGTCAAGATTCTCTCGTGACCGGCCCCGAACTCGAGCGACAGCATGAGCGCTTCAGGCCACAGATCCGCGCCCAGCCGTTCTGGCCACTCGACAAGAAGAACCGCGTCGGCTGCGTAATCCAATCCAAGCTCTTCAACTTCGGACGGGCGCTCGATCCGATACAAGTCGACGTGCCAGACCCGCGGCTCCAATTCCTCGTAAGGCTGCACGATCGCGAAGCTGGGGCTCGGAACGTCACCCTTGTGCCCGAGCGCGGCGATGAACCCGCGCGCGAGCGCCGTCTTGCCGACGCCGAGCGGCCCCGAAAGGGTGATCACGTCGCCTGGACGGGCAATTGCGGCAAGTCGGGCGCCCAGCCGTGCAGTTTCCGCTTCATCACCTACGATCATCGCGAACCGCGGGGGATGGTCAGGGTCACGGTCGTACCCTTCGCCTTCTTGGATTCGAGCTCGACCGTGCCACCATGCGCCTCGATGAACTGACGCGTCAGCGGAAGGCCGAGTCCGAGCGCGGCCTCGCCGCGAAAGCCGCCGTCCGCGACGCGGTGGAAGCGGTTGAACACTTTCGGCATGTCCTCAGCAGGGATTCCGGGGCCGTTGTCGCTGATCCGAATGATCGCCTGCTTCTTGTCGCCTTCAGCGGTGAGGCTGATGCGCCCCTTCCGGTCCGAATAAGCCATCGCGTTCTGGAGCACGTGCTCGACAGCCTCGCGCAAGCGTCGCGCATCGCCGAAGACGTGCCCCGCCGACGGCGAAATCTCCACCTCCAGCTTTTGCGCCTTTTCCGCCGCGCGCCGCTTCGCAGTATCCACGGCTGCGCGGCACAGTCCGGCAATGTCCACCCGTTCCTTTTCGAGCGCGACGGCTCGCGCGTCACCGGTCGTCAGGTCGAGCACGTCATTGATGAGCTTCGACAGTCGTTCGACGGATTCGAGGATCGCCCCGACATAATCCTTGGCCTTGGTGCTGAGCTCACCGGCATAGCCTCCGGCCAGAAGCTCGGCGAAGCCGCCGATCGAGGTCAGCGGAGTCCTCAGCTCATAGCTCATGTTGGCGACGAAATCGGTCTTTACCCGGTCGGCTTCCTCCAGCGCGGCTGCGCGCTCTCGAAGAGCCGCTTCGATGCGGCTCGAGTCGGTCACATCGACCATGGTGAAGAGCGCGTTCCCGTCGGGCAGCGGCACGGCGGCGAAGTGAAAATGCCGACCGTCGGTCATCGAGATCCGGCCGCTCGACGACTGACGCTCGTTTGTCGTTTGCCGAACCATTTCGCGAACCTGCGCGGCCGCCGTCGGATTGACCAGCTTGCGCGCCATTGCAGGAACCAGCTCGTCAACGCGCGGGTGGGTCGAGAGCCATTCCTCGTCGAGCTCCCAATCCTCTAGGAAGCGCCTGTTCCACAGGTAAAGGCGGCCGTCGCTCGCAAAGACGCTGATCGCTTCAAACAGATTGTCGAATGTCGCGGCGCGTACCCGCAGAAGCGTGTCTCGGACCGAAGCGAGACGCAGCTGCTCCGTCCGGTCTTCGAGGAAGAGTCTCAAGCCACCATCGGGCAGCGGCTGGGCAACCACACGGAGGTGATCGCCGCCAGCGAGCATCCATTCTTCCTCGACGGCTTCTTCAGTGCTCGTGAACCACGCGCGGCGCTCCTCCTTCCACGCCGGGAAATCGCGCACCTCGGGCAGTCGCTGATTGTCGCGCATCCGATCGATCACGCGGTCAAATTCGGGCCTTTCCGAAAGCCAATCGGGGTCCAGCCGACTCATCACGGCAAATGGCCGGTTGAAAAAGCTCAGCAGCCGGTCGGAGTCGAACTGGGCTGTGCCGGCGGTCATCCTGTCGGCGAGCTCGCGCTGCGATTCGATGTGCCGCGCAAGCTCCGTGCGCGCATCCTCGAGATCCTGAACATCCACCGCGAATCCCGCGACGGCCGCATTGGACAGCGGCACGTTGACGATGCGCAGCATTCGCCGCTCACCGTGGATGATGGCTGGCTGCATCCGCGAGATGATGCGCCCGCTCTCCTGGGCCTCACGCGCGGTCGCCATGCCGCTGTTCTCACCCTGCGCGTCGATCAGCTCGGCGGAGCGCTCGATGACGTCCTGCGCATCCCGTCCCTCGACAGCATGAACGAAGGCGCTGTTGACGAGGCCGAGCCTGAGATCCGGCCCGCGGTACCACATGGGGAAAGGCGCCGCTTCGATCAGGTGCGTGAGCGAGTTGAGCGCAGTCTCGGTCTGGCGAAGCCGCAGCTCGAGATTGCCCCGCTCCTCCTCTCCGGCGCTCGTGTCTAAGAACCACAACAACATACTGCGCGACTGTTCCGGCGTCGGTGCCGGACCGCCACGCACCTCGAACACACGGGAGGAGCCGACCAACCTCACCTTTGCCGCAACACGAGACGCGGATACTCCCGCCGACTCGATCTCGCGGGTGAGATTGGCAAGGTCCTCCGCGACCAGGCCGCCGCTCTCGGCATGAAGGTCGGCAAGTTTCTTCGGCGGCGATTTGAGGCCGAGCTCACGGAGCAGGGAGGAGTCGGTCTCGACACGCCCGTCGCTGCGAATCAGAAGCGGCCGCGCCGGTGAGATTTCGAGGAGTTTCGCGTTCGCTTGGGCGGCGCCAAGCACCTGCTCGGCAAGTGCGAACCTCCGCGCCGCGATGAGCGACAAAGCGACGGCGATCGCCAGCCACAGGAGCGCGAGCGCCGCAATGATCAAACCTGTCGCGCCGAGAGCGCCCATTTCTGCCGCCCGCCACCCCTCCGGAATGGAAACATAAGGCTAAGAGCTGCCTAAAAGAAAGGGCGGGAAGCCATTGGCCTCCCGCCCTCCTCTTGGTTGCCGGCCCGCTCGCGCAGGCGCGGCAGCCCAAGCTTACTTCAGGTCGATAATGGCGCCCGCGTAGAAGTAGCGGCCGATGTTGCTGTAGATGGCCGACCCTGCACCCGAGCCGGTCAGGCCGAGCGGGGGCAAGCGGTTGAACACGTTATCGACACCTACGTAGAAGTTATACTTGTGGATATTATAATCCACCCGCAGCGAGTGGTACCAGACCGACCCAGTGTTGATGTGGCCCCGATCCGCGATGTCCGAGTTGAACGGGGGGCAGGACTGCACCCCAGCCGCATTCGTCGTGCACGCCGGTGCGAACGGATGCGTGCTCTCGTAGGCGAAGTCGGTCATCGATCCGATGAACTGCGCCGTCCACCGGAAGTTGAACTTGCCGATGCCGTAGTTGGTGATCATCGTTCCCGAAAAGACCGGGTCACCCAGCGTGCTGAGCTGCCGAACGCCGTGGTTCGGGTTCGTCGGATCGGTGAAGTTCGTGCGCGCCAGCGTGTAGGTGGCGATGCCACGCAGGTTCAGCCGGTTCCCGTTTGCGAAGGTATGACGATAGCCGAGGTCGAAGTCGATGCCACGCGAGACCTGCCGGGCGAAGTTCACGCCGCCTGAGATCAACGCCGGCGACTGGAACAGTCCGAACTGGTCGCGCGGGAAGAGCAGTGGGCAGAACTGGTTGTTGAGGCTCTGCGAACCGAAGCACAGGCTGAGGATCTGCTGAGCCCCCAGCGTCGCGATCAGGTTCGAGACGCGGATATTGAAATAGTCCGCGCTGAAGCTGAAGCCCGGGATGAACCGCGGCGTGAACACGCCGCCCAAGGTGACGCTCCTGCCCGTCTCAGCCTTCAGGTTCGGATTGCCCTGAGACGAGATCTGAATCGTCTGAGTCTGGGCGATACAATTGAAGAAGGGGCTTCCGACAGGGTGTGTTGCGTCGATGCAAGGATTGCCGGCGACGAGCGTCGTCGGAACACCCGCGGCGGCACAGTTCGCTGCGAAGTTGGGATTCGAGCGAATACCTCCCGAAGCGAGCTGATCGCATGGGTCTGTGACGAAGCTGAAATTCACGGTCGAGGGCGTGAAGAGGTCGCTGAGCGTCGGAACGCGCACCGACTTCGAGATATTTCCACGGAGCCTCAGGTCGCGGGTCGGAGCCCAGATCGCGTTCGCGTTCCAGGCGAAGGTGTGCCCGGCGGACGTGTTGTAATGCGATTCACGAGCCGCACCGGAAACCGTCAGCTCATGAGCGAACGGCAGATCCTTGAGGATCGGCACGTTGAGCTCTCCAAACGCCTCGGCCACCGTGAACTTCGGCGGATTGAACTCCGGGAAGGCGTTGAAGAAGGTTCCACCGGAGGCGCTGACCGGATCGGCATGCGACTCCGCCGTCTCCCGGCGGTACTCGGCGCCGACCGAGAAGCCGATCGGGCCGCCTTGCAGTGCGAACCACCTGCCGGTGTCGCCGCTCAGGAAGCCCATTGCGTCGAGCTCGCTCGCGGTCTGGTACAGGTTCGACGTGCGGTTCACGAAGTTGATCGCCGCCTGGCTTGCACGGCCTTCGCCGAACAGGTTGATCGGAACGCACCCGTTGCCCGGGTTGGTCAGCGTCGAGCGGCACATGATCGTCGAGCCGGGCGTGCCGGGGGCGACGATTGCACCGTTGAGGACGGCAACCGCGTCGACGGCGAGAGCGAATCCGGCAGGATTGCCGTTCACATCGGCAATCTGCAGGTCGTTTTGCTGGATGTTGTCGGCGTGGTGATGGCCGTAGTTCAGCGAGACTTCGTAATGCCAATCGTTTTTGAAATCGCCGGTGAAGCCGCCGACGATGCGGTAGGTCGTGCGCTTATCGTTCTCTTTTCTGGCGCCAAGATCCACGTTGAAGCGGTTGAGCGGAATGGTGCTCG
The DNA here is from genome assembly GCA_013361785.1 of Sphingomonas sp. GTDB lineage: Bacteria > Pseudomonadota > Alphaproteobacteria > Sphingomonadales > Sphingomonadaceae > Sphingomicrobium. Next base: position 3,137 of record JABFXK010000080.1, on the reverse strand, counting down.
TCGGCGTCGCACAGAAGCCGAACGACTTCAGCGTTGCGATATTCTGCGCCGTCAGGAAGCCGTTGTTGCACCGAAGGCTCGGAACGATCGGACCGAAGAAGCTGGCGAGGCGCCCCTGGAAGAAGCTCGGCTGAAACTCCTGCTGGACGTTCTGCTTGACCGCAAAGGCCTCGACGAACGGCTTGAACACGTCGCTCACATCGAAGTGGCCGAGCAAGCTGATGCTGTAGCGGTTTTGGCCGACAGCAAGATCGCCCGTCTCGCGCAGCGTCGATCCGCCGTTCGGATCGTTGCTGACGATGGTACCGCCCACCGATCCGAAGTTCTGCGTCGGCATCTGCGAAATGATGAGATTGCCGTTCGGGTCGAACGCCAGGACCTGACCGGTGCCGAGCTTCCCGATGGAGCCGCCATTCGTGATATTGTTGTTTCGGATTCCACAAACGAAAAGATTGTCAGGAATGCCGTTCGTCCGGTCGGCGGAACCCACCAGTGGGTCATTGCGACCAGCCGCGTCCGCCGGGTTCGGCTCGAAGCCGCAAACGTCGGCAAAATGGGCGCGGTCGCGGAAGAACAGCTCACCCGCATGCGTATATTCGAGGTTGACGGCGACGTTGCCGCGGCCATCGGCGAAATTCCTGCCGATCGTCGACGAGACGAAGTCGACCGGACGATCGCCATATTTCGAGATGCCGCCCTGGCCGCGGATGCGGAAACCGTCGAAATCCTTCTTGAGGATGAAGTTCACGACACCCGCGACGGCGTCCGAACCGTAAACCGCGGATTCGCCGCCGGTCACGACGTCGACCCGGTCGATCAGGTCCTGCGGAACGTCGTTGACGTCGGGAGTGAAGTCGCCCGGGCTCGCAGTGATCATGCGCCGGCCGTTGACCAGCACCAGCGTGCGGCTCGTGCCGAGGCCGCGAAGATCGAGGAAGTTCTGACCGGCGGTGCCGATGAAACGTCCCGAGTTCTGCTGGCTGAAGGTCGAGCGGAGCGCCGGAAGATCGTTCAGCGCGTCGCCGACGCTCGCCTGCCCCTGGTTCGTCAATTCTTCCTGACTGATCGAGGTGATCGGAACCGGCGATTGCAGGTTCGGGCGCTGAATGCGCGTGCCGGTAACGACGATCGCGTTCGAGTTGCTCGGATTCGCGGGCTGGCCCGTCGCAGTCGTGATCTGCCCGGTCACGCAGCTGCCGTTCGTCGAGACGGTGCCCGGCGGGCACGGCGGCGGGTTGGCCTGGTCCGGAAGCGGCGTCGGCGGATTCGGCTGGGTCTTGGCGAATGCCGGAGTCGCGGCAAGCGCCACGATCGAAGCGGTCGTCAGAATGAACGGTGTAAATCGGCGCATGGCTCGAAGGTCCCCTCGCAACAGTGTCGGATTAATCCCCGCAGACGGTGCTGGAACGGGGCCGAAAAGGAAACCAGCTAATTGGAATTGAAAAGCAAACGGCTCACAGCTGTAGCATTAATGCAACATTCAGGTGGTGTCGCCTGCACGACACTAGCGGCCCCGCCGCAAAACGGGGCCGCACTTGTGCCTGTTTAGTAGCGGTAATGGTCCGGCTTGAAGGGGCCCTCGGCCGACACGCCGATATAGGCCGCCTGCTTTTCCGACAGGGCAGTAAGCTTGACGCCGAGCTTGTCGAGGTGAAGCCGCGCGACCTTTTCGTCGAGGTGCTTGGGAAGCACGTAGACGTCATTCTTGTACTTGTCGGCACCAGTCCACAGCTCGATTTGCGCAAGCACCTGGTTGGTGAAGGACGAGCTCATGACGAAGCTCGGATGGCCGGTGGCGTTGCCGAGATTCACAAGGCGGCCTTTCGACAGCACGATGATTTTCTTGCCGTCGGGGAATTCGACCTCGTCGACCTGCGGCTTGATCTCAGTCCACTTGAAGTTCGCCAGCGCGCCGATCTGGATCTCGCTGTCGAAGTGACCGATGTTGGCGACGATCGCCATGTTCTTCATCGCGCGCATGTGGTCGAGCGTGATGACGTCCATGTTGCCGGTCGCGGTGACGAAAATGTCGGCGCGCTTGGTCGCCTCCTCCATCGTCACGACTTCATAGCCTTCCATCGCTGCCTGAAGCGCGCAGATGGGGTCGATCTCGGTCACGATCACTCGTGCGCCGCCGTTGCGAAGCGATGCCGCCGAGCCCTTGCCGACGTCACCGTACCCGGCCACGCACGCGACCTTGCCCGCGAGCATCACATCGGTGGCGCGGCGGATCGCGTCGACCAGCGATTCCTTGCAGCCGTAGAGGTTATCGAACTTGGATTTGGTGACGCTGTCGTTGACGTTGATCGCCGGGAACGGAAGCTTGCCCTGCTTCGCCAGGTCGTAGAGCCGGTGAACGCCGGTGGTCGTCTCTTCCGAAACGCCTTTGATGGTCTCCACGCTCTTGGTGAGGTAGCCCGGACGCTCGGCGATGAACCGCTTGAGCGTCGCGACGAAGATTTCCTCCTCCTCGTTCGACGGAGCAAACAGTTCCTCGCCATTCTCGACGCGGTATCCCCACAACGCGAACATCGTCGCGTCGCCGCCGTCGTCGAGGATCATGTTGGCAGTGGTGTCGCGGCCCCAATCGAAGATCCGGCAGACGTAGTTCCAATAATCCTCGAGCGTCTCGCCCTTGACGGCGAACACGGGGATGCCCGCAGCGGCGATGGCGGCGGCCGCGTGGTCCTGCGTTGAAAAGATGTTGCAGCTCGCCCAACGCACCTCGGCGCCGAGCTGGACCAGTGTCTCGATGAGCACCGCCGTCTGGATCGTCATGTGCAACGATCCGGTGATCCGCGCGCCCTTCAGCGGCTTCGATGCGCCGAACTCTTCACGCAGCGCCATCAGGCCGGGCATTTCGGTTTCGGCGATCTCGATTTCCTTCCGGCCGAAGTCGGCCAGACCGAGGTCCTTCACGATATAATCGTCAAAACGGGTTTCAGCGTGCGTCGCCACTTTGAAAGTTCCCTAAGATTGGATGTTTTGGCCACAACCGGCCATCCGAAGCTCGGCGGCGCCCTAGCCCAGGAGCAGATATAAAGAAAGCTTTATATGCCGACTCAGGCGGCGCCGGTCTCGCTCGCGAGCAGCCGGGGATCGATTCCTTCGGCCTTGAACGCCGCCGCCCACCGCTC